>CAYNGG010000350.1:0-4680 GCA_964396575.1 uncultured Desulfobacteraceae bacterium
CTCAGTCCTCATCATAAGATATTCAGCGGCCTCCGGCAAGCTTTCGGCAATATAAGTCGGCGGGGCGCCTTCTTCGGCCAGGGTCCGCTCCGCGTCCCGGCCGTTGCCCGTCCGGACCAAGACGGTCCGGCATCCGGCGGCCTGACCGCAGCGGATGTCCCGGACGCTGTCCCCCACCATCCAGGCCCGGCTCGGATCGATGCCGTGGTCCCGGGCGGCCGAAAGAATCAGGCCGGGGAGGGGTTTCCGGCAGTCGCAGCCCGCGTCGGGCCGATGGGGGCAGAACCGGATGTCCCGGATTTCGCCTCCGGCCTTCCGGACCGCCGCCCGCATCCGCCGGTGGATGTCGGAAAGGGTCTCCAGGGTCAAGAGCCCCCGCCCCACGCCCGACTGGTTGGTGACCACGATGACGGAATAGCCGGCCGCCGTGAGCGCTCCGATCGCCCGCCGGCTCCCCGGCAGGAAATCCACCTCGTCCCAGGACTTGATAAAATCCGGGGAGTCCCGGTTGATCACCCCGTCCCGGTCGAGAAACACGGCCCGCACGATCCCGCTCACCGGCTATTCGGCCACCATGAAGGCGTCGTCGAAGCCGTGTTGCCGGAGGATCGTCTCGTAGCGCTGAGCCTGGCCGAGTGTCGTACATCGGCCGACCATCACCCGGTGGAGGGTTTCATCACCCCGATGGCTGAAGTAGGAGCGGATGTGAGCATGGCGATAGGATCGATGTTGGAGCGAGGCATGGAGCTTCTCCGCGTTTTCCCGGCTCCGAAAGGCCCCCACCTGGATGGTGAACCGCCCCCGGTAGTAGTCCACCGGGGTGTAGCGCTGGGGTTTGCCGCTTCGGGCGGCCGTCCGGGCCGGGACCCCCAGAGCCACGATCTCCACGGGGGCGGTGCCGGGCTCGACAATCCCTAAGCGTTGAGCCGCGGCGTAGGACAGGTCGATGATCCGCCCGGCCACGAACGGTCCCCGGTCGTTGATCTGGACGTCCAGGGTCCGGCCGTTTGCCAGGTGGCGGACCCTGACGTAGGTCCCCAGCGGGAGAACCTTGTGGGCCGCCGAGATCCGGTACATGTCATAGACCTCCCCCGATGAGGTGGGCCGCCCGTGGAAGGCTTCCCCGTACCAGGAAGCGATCCCCCGCTGGCGGAAGCCCTTTGCATGAGCCAGCGGCTGATACCATTTCCCGAAAACCTGATAGGGCCGGGGAGCTTCGGGATGCCGGTCCGGCGGAGGGGGCGTCCGCCGGGCGACGGGGCCGGTGGATTGGCCGGAGGGGCTCCCCGTCGGGCGCGGCGGCATGACTTCGGAGGTAGCACACCCCCAGCAGAAAAATCCCAGCAGGGCGATCCAGGAGATTCCCCGGCGCCACGCAGCGGCGCGGGGAAGCGAAGCGATGTTGTTGGTCGATTGGGCCATGGTCGGTCCTATTTTTTCTCCAGTGCGCGCTTGATGACGTCCATCATGCTATCGGTCAGGTGAAAGGTGATATCTTTCTGGATCTTTTTGGGGATCTCCTCGATGTCACCCTTGTTCCGCTTGGGGAGAAGGATCGTCTGGATGCCCGCCCGGTGGGCCGCCAGGACCTTTTCCTTAACCCCGCCCACCGGGAGCACCTGACCCCGGAGCGTGATCTCTCCGGTCATGGCCAGGTTGTCCTTCACCGTTCTGCCGGTCAGGAGAGACGCCAGGGCCGTGAGCATGGTCACTCCGGCGGAGGGGCCGTCCTTGGGAATGGCGCCGGCCGGGACGTGGATGTGAATGTCATGGGTTTCGAAGAAGTCGGCGGCGATCCCCAGCGGGTCCGCGTTGGTCCGGATGAAGCTCAGAGCCGCCGTGGCCGATTCCTTCATCACGTCGCCCAGTTGCCCGGTCAGGGTCATCCCCTTGTTGCCTTTCATGGCGGTGGCTTCCACGAAAAGGATCTCGCCGCCGGTCTGAGTCCAGGCCAGGCCGATGGCCACGCCGGGAGTGGAAGTCCGCTCGGCGATCTCGGCCGTGAACCGGACCGGCCCTAAAAAGCCGGGTACCGACCCGACCTTTACCGACACCGATTCGGCCTCGCCCTCGGCGATCCGGGTGGCAACCCCCCGGCAGATGGTGGCGATCTCCCGCTCGAGGTTCCGGAGCCCGGCCTCCCGTGTATAATCCGAGATGATCCGCTTGATAGCCCCCCGGGTAAAGGAGATCTGGTCGGCGGTCAAACCGTTTTCCGACCGCTGACGGGGGATCAGGTAGCGGTTGGCGATCTTGACCTTTTCCTCGTCGGTGTATCCCAGCAGCTTCAGAACCTCCATCCGGTCCTGGAGAGCCGGGGGGATGGTGTCGAGGATGTTGGCGGTGGTGATGAACATCACCCGGGAGAGGTCAAAGGCCACATCCAGGTAGTGGTCCGAGAAGGTGTGGTTCTGCTCGGGGTCGAGGACCTCCAGAAGAGCCGATGACGGGTCCCCCCGGAAGTCGGAGCCCACCTTGTCGATCTCGTCGAGCATGAAAACCGGGTTGTTCGACTCGGCCCGGCGGATGCCCTGGATGATCCGGCCGGGCATGGCCCCCACATAAGTCCGCCGGTGACCCCGGATTTCAGCCTCGTCCCGGACCCCGCCCAGGGAAATCCGGACAAACTTGCGCCCCAGAGCCCGGGCAATGGACCGGCCGAGCGAAGTCTTGCCGGTGCCCGGCGGCCCCACAAAGCAGAGGATTGGCCCCTTGGATGCCGGGTTGAGCTTCCGGACGGCCAGGTATTCGATGATCCGGCGCTTGGCCTTTTCCAGCCCGTAGTGGTCCTCGTCAAGGACCTTCCGGGCCTTCCTGATGTCCAGCTCATCCGGGGTGCTCTCCTCCCAGGGCAGGGTCGTGAGCCAGTCGAGGTAGGTGGAGACCACCGTGTATTCCGATGAGGACGGGTGCATCCGGGAGAGTCGCTTGACCTCGCGCTCGGCCTCCTTGCGAGCCTCCTCGGGAAGGTCCTTTTCCTTGATTTTAGCCTCGTACTCCTGGACCTCGATAGTGGTCTCGTCTTCCCCCTCGCCGAGCTCATCCTGGATGGCCTTGAGCTGCTGCCGGAGGTAGTATTCCTTCTGCCGCTGGTCCATATCGCCCTTGACCTGGCTCTGGATCTTGTTGCCCAGCTCGAGAATCTCGAGCTGGTAGTTGAGCTGGCGGGTCACTTCCTGGAGCCGGCCCTTGACGTCCAGGGTCTCGAGAACCTTCTGCTTCTCCTCGGCGCTGGAGCTCAGGGTCGATCCCACCATGTCGGCCAGAACCCCCGCCTCGTCGATGGATTTGACCATGGAGGCCATTTCGTCGGGCAGCCCCGGAGACAGGGAGACCACTCGCTCGAATTGGGAGACAATGTTGGCCATCAGGGCTTCCAGCTCCTTGTCGTCTTCCGGAGGGGTCTCCGTCAGGTGCTCCACCCGGGCCTTGATGTAAGGGCTCGACGCCTCGATCTCCCGGACCCGGAACCGGCCGACCCCCTGGACGATGAGCTGAGCCCGGTTATCGTCGGGCTTGCCCATTTTGAGGATAAGGCCGCTGGTGCCGTATTCATGGAGGTCTTCGGGGGTGATCTCACGCTTTTCCGTGGGCTTCCGGGCCACCACCAGTCCGATCATCCGGCCCTTGGACATGGCGTCGTCCACGAGCTGAACCGAGTCAGGCTGCATCACTACCAGGGGCAGGATCATCTTGGGAAACAGGGCCGCGTCGAAGAGCGGCAGGATGGGGAGCACCTCCGGGATCTGGTCGGTATCGATCTCCATCTGGGCGGGTTGTTGGGCCATTGCGTCCTCCGGATTCGTAAGCAGTGGGCATCGATCCCGCCCGCGGCGGGACGACGGGGATGCACGGGATGCGGCGCTATCCCTGCTGGACAGGGATCTTGTGGATGGGGGACCGGGGCATCTTGGCGAGCCGGATGGTGAGAAAGCCGTCCCGGAAGACGGCGCTGACCCGGTCGGTGTCGATGGGCACCGGCAAATAGAGAATCCGCTCGAACCGCCCATACTGGATCTCGGCCAGCCGATAGGTGGCCTTGTCCACCGGCGGGATCGGCCGCCGGATACCATGGACCTTCACCGCCCGCTGGTTGATCTCGATCTCCAGATCATCCTTGCTCACCCCGGCGATCTCAGCCAGAATCACCACCTCCGACGGAGCCTCGTAAATGTCCATGGGGGGCTTGAAAGCCCGCTCCGCCAGCCGGAAAAGGGGATTCATGGAACGGAACATGTCCTCGAGGG
This sequence comes from uncultured Desulfobacteraceae bacterium, assembly GCA_964396575.1. GTDB lineage: Bacteria > Desulfobacterota > Desulfobacteria > Desulfobacterales > JAABSP01 > CAYNGG01. The sequence continues at coordinate 4,248 of CAYNGG010000350.1, forward strand.
TCCGCTCGAAGTCACATTCCACCGAATCCAGCTCGTTGCCAAATCGGATTTTGATGTAGTCCATAACTGTCGGCTCCAAAGGTCCGTGGGGTTCAGCGCGGGACGGTCCGGTCCCCTCCAAAACGATGAGGCACCATACCACCTGCCGCGGCCGTTGTAAAGACCGCCCGACCAATGACCGCCGGTCCGGGATCAGTCCGAAAGGTAGATGACGACCTTGATTTCCCGGTCCTCGAACGACATCAGCTCGCCGGGGGACCTCTCATGTACAGCCTGGACGGTCAGCCAGTCGAGGTCAATGCCCTCGCGATCTAAAAACTCCTTCGCCCGACGCGGAATGAGCTTTCGCCCGACCTCGAAGGTCGATAACGGAAGACTGATCCGGGTTTCCGGACGGTCGCTGCCAGGCCGATGGATGTGGATTTGGAGACTT
>CAYNGG010000351.1:0-3355 GCA_964396575.1 uncultured Desulfobacteraceae bacterium
GTAATTGGTTTAAGCCGGTAAACCCGCGACAATCTAAAATCTAAAATCATAAATCATAAATCATAAATCTATAAGGTGATTGATGATTTTTCTCGTAATTGGTTTGAACCGGTAAACCCGCGATAATCTAAAATCTAAAATCATAAATCTAAAATCGAACACTCATCCCGTCGACAAGGTCTCCAGGAAGTCGCTTAGCAGCCGGACGCCAAAGCCGGTCCCCCCGGCCCCGCGGTAGTCGTTCCCCTTCCGGAAATAGGCCGGCCCGGCGATATCGATATGGGCCCATCGGGTCTGGCCCACGAACTCCGACAGAAACAGCGCGGCGGTAATGGCCCCGCCCCAGCGGGAGCTGCCGATGTTCCGAAGATCGGCGAATTCGCTTTTCAACAGCTCCTTGTAGTCCTTGAGCAGCGGCAGCCGCCAGCACCGCTCGTGGGTCCGGTCCCCGGCGGCCAGGAGCAGCTTCGCCAGGTCGTCATCCGGGGTGAAGAGCCCGGCCACCTTCTCCCCGAGGGCCATTACGCAGGCGCCGGTCAGGGTGGCCAGGTCGATGATGAGCTCCGGCGAGTAGGTCTCAACGGCGTAGGCCAGGGCGTCGATGAGGATCAGCCGGCCCTCGGCGTCGGTGTTGCCGATCTCCACGGTCTTTTTGGCATAGCTCGTGACGATGTCTCCGGGCCGGATGGCGCTGCCCGAGGGCATGTTTTCCACCAGGGGCAGGAGTCCGACCACCCGGATGGGCAGGTCCAGCCCGGCGGCGGCGATGAGGGCCCCCCCGACGGCCGCGGCCCCGGACATGTCGGCCTTCATGTTGTCGAGATTGTCTCCGGTTTTAAGATTCAGCCCTCCCGAATCGAAGGTGATCCCCTTGCCCACCAGGGCCACGGTCCGGTCGGCGCCTTCGGGGTGATGGTCGAGGATCACCAGCCGGGGCGGGTGGACGCTGCCGGCCCCCACCGCCAGGATGGCCCCGAAACCGCCCTCCTTCAGGGCCGCCTCGTCCAGGACCGTGACCGACAAGCCCGCGGATTCGGCTTCTTCCCGGACGATCCGGGCCAGCGTCTCCGGGGGCTTGTCATTGGACGGGATGTTGATCCATTCCCGGGCCAGAATCGTGCCTCGGCAGGCGGTCTCCACCCGATTGGGAAGGTCCGCCATCTGGCCGAGGAGCCGGGGCGGGACCTGGAGCTCGATCCGTGAGAGGGGGCGCTTTTTCTTCTCCCCCTTGTAGGCGTCATGGACGTGATTGGCCAGCCGGGCCCCCTCCAGGAGAGCCGTCATGATTCCCGCCTGGGGGAGTCCCGACTTCCGGGCCGAGGGCGCAACGATCCGGACCTCCTGGAGCTTCTTGCCGATGCAGCGGGATACCGCCTTGCCGGCGGCTGCCCGGAGCCGTTCGAGGGTCAGGTCGGCCCGCTTGCCCACCCCCATGAAGAAGACCCGCTCGGCGGCCACGATGGCCGGGCGGTAGAGGATCAGCTCCTCGTCCGGCTCCCCGGTGTGCTCCGGGAATCGGGCCGCGCGACGTTCAGCGGCCTGAACCGTCCGATGAACGTGGATCTCCTCGTCCTCGCAAACGGGGATGACCAGGGCTTCGATGAAATCCGATTTGATATCCGACGCCGTCAGGGCTAACACTGGCACCTTCCTTATAGATTTCAGATTTTAGATTGTCGCGGGTTTACCGGCTTAAACCAATTACGAGAAAAAATCATAAATCATCAATCACCAATCCTCAATTCCTTGGGGTTTGATTGTAACGGCTTCGCCGAACGCCAAAACCGGCATCCCCGCACGGGGGATCATCAGGACCGGAGCGTCGCGGTGAGCCGCAGCGGATTGGTGAGGAGGGAAAAGGCTGAAGGAACCGAGGTGCAGACCACATCGGCCGCCCGGATCGTCTCCACCGCCGCCCCTTCGTCCAGAAGCAGGGCGATGCCCAGGGCCGCGTCCTTGAGCATCATCCGGTCGTTGCGGCCGTTGCCCATGGCGACCACTCCGTCCGAGCCCAGATCCCGGACGTAGTCGAGCTTGCCGATGTCCTGGTTCCGGTCGCCGAGGATCGATAGGTAGCAGGGGAGGCCGTCGAGCTGGGCCGCGGCCTGGCCAAAGGTGTCGGCGGTCAGGACGTGAATCCGGAGCTGGTCTTTGAGGGCCGTCATGCCCTCCCGGACTCCGTCCAGAAGGGTTCCGTCGCAGGCCAGGGTCCCGTTATAGTCCATCACCAGATGCTCAAGGCGGAGGGTCCGATGACCGGGAATGGGGATTTCGATCATGGATCAGATTCCTTTCCAGTGGCTACCGGGCGATCCCCGCACGGACCACTTCCGTTAGTAGTGTGTCAGCCGGTCAATGATCAGGCCGAAGAAATCGCTCCCGCTTCCGGACGAATAGTGCCAGCCCAAGTGGGTCAGGCAGTTGCCGCACAGAGCGAACCGCCAGGCAAAGCCGGCGAACCAGGTGAACTCCGACGTGAACCGGCCGTGGCAGGCGCAGCCGTCCGCCGCGGAAAAACAGCCGATTTCGAAGACAAAGCCGGCCGGGTTCGAGAAGCTGTGCCGGTGAGCTCCGGCCACGGGAATCGCCCGGTCGGCGGTGGTGATCCGCTTTTTGCAGGCCGCGCACCGGATGGGGGCCCCGCCTTCGTCGGTCTCATTGGCGGGAGTGCCCTCGGGGGCGGCCCGGTCGGATGGACCGCTTCGACGGGGACCGTCCCCCCGAGCCTGGCGGGGCCAATCCATCCCGTCGCCGGGCGGGTCAGCGTAATCTACCATCCATCCACCACCATGGCCCGGCCGATCTCCCGGGCGGTTTCCTCGCCGAACAGGATCTTAACGAGGGTCAGGGCAAAGGGGATGGCCGTTCCCGGCCCCCGGCTGGTGATGCACTCGCCGTCGATCACCACCCCATCCTCGGATGCCCGGTCGGCCGGCAGGCGGTCGAAAAAGGCGGGGTGAGCGGTGGCCCGGCCGGCGCCGAGCAAGCCGTGGGCTTCGAGGACCACCGCCGGGGCCGCGCAGATGGCCGCCAGGGGACGGCCGGCGGCTTTCTGGCCGGTCAACAGCCCGGTCAGCTCGGGCGAATCCCGAAGCCGTTCCGCGCCCGGCATCCCGCCGGGCAGGGCGATCAGGTCGAAGACCTCCCCGACGCAATGAGCGATGGGGCAATCGGCGGCGATCCGGACGCCCCGGGAAGCGGTGATCACGCCTCCGGGCGGGTCGCCCACGGCGGCCACCGTCACCTCGGCCCCGGCCCGCCGCAAAACGTCAATGATCGTGACCGCCTCGATCTCCTCGGTCCCGTCGGCGATGGGGACTAAGACTTTGGGCATGGGTGAGTCTCCCTGAAATGC
>CAYNGG010000351.1:3455-4666 GCA_964396575.1 uncultured Desulfobacteraceae bacterium
ATCGAAATCGAAATCTCTGGCGAGGGCAGGCACGGGGGCCTGCCCCTACATTCCTTGAATGCCGGGGAGCGGCAACGGCGTATAGCTCTTGCCATTCCAGAGATATCCTAAACGGACTAAGGCTCGAAGTCAACCAACAGGGGGGCTGAACAAGTTGAGGAACGGCTACTCCACGCCCACCGGACGGGCCAGGCTCCCGGCGCAGGCATCCCCCGGGTCGGTTCCTTCGATCCAGCGGTTGAGCTGGTCGATCCGGTCCCAGGTCAGGCGGGTCAGCTCCCGCTTGACGCAGGATCGGTCGGCCGTTTCTTCCCCGGAATCGAGATAAATGGACCGGACATGGGCGTCCCGGAAACGAATCCAGGCCCGTTCGGCGGTTTGGAGGGCATCCAGGAAGGCGGGGTTGTTGCGGTGCATTTCCCGGACGGCGGCATAGACCCGGTTGAGCTCGGCATCGGCGGCCTCGAAGGCCTCGCGGGGCGGGAGGTCGGGCTCAGTTGAGGCGGGGCGGGGTATCGTGACGGTTTCCAAATAGCCGGGGTCATAGGTCAGCATGAGCTTCCGGAGGCCGTCATAAAAAAGGTCGTCGGTCCCGTCGATGGCCCGGCGAATCCAGAAGGCCACGGTCGTCTTAACCACGTTGCCGTCATGGGGTCCGGCGTGGAGGTTCGCAAAGTCATAGTATCCCTCGTAGTGATAGGGCTCGAGGGTCCCGTCGGCCATTTTTTTAAGGATGGTCGCTTTTTCCCGGTCCAGAAAGGCCGGGTCGGCAAAGAGATGCTCGTGGACCGTGTAAACGGTCCGGGCCAGGGGGCGCAGAAACCGGTCATAGACCGACTGGGTCCGCTCCCGAAACGCGGGGTCGGATGCCGCCGGAACCGCCGTCTCCACGAGCCACCGGACAAAGTCGGGATTGTACCGGCCGAAGTCGAGCCGGGCATCGAGTCGAAGGGCGTCCGCCGTATGGGGCCCGTCGAGGAAGACCGCCTTGCCGAAAAGCCGGGCCATCCGCCCGTAGTCGAGGATCGTCTTGAGGTGGCAGTAGATCGAGCGAATCCCGCCGTTCGGGAAGTAGTCGAAGAGATCCGGGCACCCATTGGCGGTGTTCTCGAGGCCGGTCCACGCCCGCCGGGCCACCCGGTCCGGCGTCTCCTGGGCCAGCGCCGCCGGTCCAATTAGAAGGATCAAACACGTCAAGGCAATCCCCAGCC
>CAYNGG010000352.1:0-4663 GCA_964396575.1 uncultured Desulfobacteraceae bacterium
ACGGTGAGGGTCTCCCCGATAAAGGGCTGGGCTTCCAACCGGCCGTCGGGCAACCGGAGCTGGAAGGCGCGGATGTCATCGGCCGGGATGAATGCCGTTTCGGTCATCCGGGCGATAATGCTCAGGACCTCCCGGCTCTGGGTACAGATGAAGACCTGAATCGGCGCGTTTCGGACCGTGTTGACCACTTCCTTGAGCAGTGCCTCGATCGCGGTTTTGTGCATAAACAGCTCGGGGTCTTCCCAGAGGAACAGCGCGGGGGCTTTTTCCGAAGCAATGGCTTTGAGGGCGATCAGGCTGCTCAATACCTTAAAGGCGTGGCGGGTTCCATCGCCGTAATGATCCACCGAGATGGGCAGCCCACCCGGAAGGCGAATAAAGCCGGTGTAGCCGTCGGACTCGGGACTTGACTCAACGGGCGCGATTTCCACCCGGCAGGATGCCAACTCCGGATAAATTCGACCCAGTGCGGCTTCGATTTGTTCATACCAGTTGGGAATGGTCTTCCAGGCCATATTCCGAAACGATGAGGTGAAGTGATCGTGGGCCGTGTGAAAGTCGAAGAAAAGCACATAACGCGGAAATGGGCCTTGTCCCCCCATCGCCCAGACAGCCAGGGCATCATCCGCGCCTCCTTCCCCGCTGTGGCTGTTCGCATGGATGACACGGGGATACCAGGTGAATGTAAACCGGGTTGACAACCCGTCACTATCCAGGTGCCGGTGGAGATTTCCGGGCAAAAGCTCCACGGGCAGCGGGGAAACGGCGCTCGACAGTCCAAAAGACGCCACCGACCGGACATCCGCTTTTGAAAAGCCGCCGTATTCCCGGATGTCCTCGCTGGGCGGGGGGATCAGTCGGAACGCCCGGAGCGGGTGCTCGTCATCCAATGATTTCAGAAGACAGGCCAGGGATTGATCGTCGCTGAGATGGACCGGGTTGCCATCCCAAAACGGGGTTTGACCGTGCCGCCGCCAGATCCGGCCCCAGGGCGCATGGCCGAAAAAGTCCTTCGGATCGGGGGCGTATGCCGCTATTGCCGTGTTTTCACCGAGATCAAGCCGTTCAGATGCAAACGCGCATTCCCGTTGACTGGCCGTAGTCAAATACAGCATTTCCAGCACCGCCGACTTGCCGGTGTTGTTCCGTCCCACCAGCAAATTGAGCTTTCCGAAGTCGGCAAGGCGACCTTGCCGGATTCCCCGGAACCGATGAATCGACAATTGCTCAATCATGGTTTATCCATCTCCCGCGCGGTTCAGCGCATTCAATCCGACCGTCTCCGTCAAATCGCCAGTCCGGACCTTGAGGGTTTCCCGCCAGACCGCTTGATCCTGAATCCGCTTGATCATGCTGATGCGATCCGGTTTCGACAGCGACGACGGCAGCCAGGCCCACCCGCGGACCCGCCAGGAGCCGTTTTGTGGATAGGCCCAACTGACCGCGATTTTGCTTCGGATGCGGTCATTGGTCGTGGTCCCGAATACGGTCCGCGCATCGGAGATCCGTTCTCCGGCCCCATAGCGCCAAAGGTTTTTCAAGGCCGGAGCCACCGGGATCATCTTCAGCTTTGCCAATTGGGACAGGACCTGGGCCGTGTCTTTGCTCCCCAGCAGCCGTTCCAGTCCGGATACATGGGACCACCAGTTGGGGCCGTCCGGCTGGAAGGTGAACCGGAAAAAGACGATATTCCGAAGATCCGGCAAGTCCGGCAAGTTTTGATCGCTTATCGTTTTCCCTCTGGGCCATGGGGAATGGGCCGCTTTCCGGATCAGGAGGTCCCGGCCGCTGACAATCTGAAAGACACCATACCCCAACTGCGGCCTGGCCCCGATGGCGCCATGTTTTTCGAGGAACAACAGGAGCGCGGCGATCCGGTTCTGGGCCGCGTCCTCTCCATGAATCTGGAGCTCAAGGTCTCCGACACCACCCGGCGGCAGGAACCACCCGCGGGACCGGTCCGGCGGGCATACCTTGAGCCCCGCCGGCGGCGGGTGCCAGGCTTTCTGGGCCATTCCGCCGACCCGCAACTGAAAGCGGCGGCGCCAGCCGGTGGCCCCGAAAATCCGGCAGACGTCGCATAACCCGGCCTGGCTCAGGCATTCGTCCGGTGACTTTCCCTCATCAATGGCCTTTTTGTAGGCATCCGCGTCAAAACCACAGGCGCCCTGGCTGGGATCACACGCCCGGCCCCCGAGTCCCCGGACCACCGCCTCATACCACCACCGCAGGCTGCCCATGATCCCGGTTTCGTGTGCCCGGTCCATGGTGCCGGCAATACCCCCCGTCCAGAGCGGGGTTAACATCCGAATCGTAATCTTCATTTTGAGCCGTCCCTCCCCACCGGTTGCAATTGGCCCAAGATACCATCATTACTCCCCGTGACCAACGGATTCAAAGCGCCCCAGCCCGAAATGGCTCCCGGAGCCGATTCATCTCCTTAAAAAATCAAGCGCCGTCATCAACGGCTGGAAAACATTTTCAATCCGTGCGGTTTCCGCTTTGGCCATGGTTTTGGCCGCGAAAACAGGGGGCGAGGTGTGGGATTTGACCACGGCGGCAAAGAGCCGGACATAATCCTTCGCCTCGGTCAGTTGAATCCCGTTTTGGTCCAGCAGCACCGGAATCGTCTCGGTGATTTTCCGAATCAGGCGGTCGCCTTCGATGTCCAGCCGTGCGTCTCTGGCCAGCGCCATGGCGGTTTCCGGATTCAATGCCAGATGCGGAACGTAGTCGTCGATGGTGGACTTGATGAAACCTCCGTGCCATTGATAATCGGCGATGTGCAAGGCCATTTTCAGGTCCGGCTGAGTTGTTTCCAGCGTGTAAATGTTTGGGTGCTCCGGGTGTTCAGCCAAGCTCACCGGCTTGTCGTCAAAGTCTCGTTTAATGAGCATCCGACGGATTGAATCGGAAACACTCTGGACGATTCCATGGGCCGTTTCTCCCACGTGGCGGTCCAGGTCCCGCAAGACGAGAAAGCGGACGGGCTTTTGGGCATCCAGCAAAGGGCCGATGACATCTCGAGTCCTCTTGTTGATCCGGTCTTTCCCGTCTGCTTTTGGGTAGTCGAGATCATACCCGGCCAGTTGCTTGATTCTTTCCAGCACCCGCTTTTCGGTATCGCCTTCGACAAACACACGGATGGCCATCAATGATCCTCCTCCAGGCGGAATTGGACCGGTGGAATGAAATCTCCCCATACCCGGGGGTCCATTCCGGACTCCAGCCATGCCGTGAGGTTGTCCTTATCGAACCACGAGGAGATCAGCTCGCCGTCCGTGAGATTGAGCTGAAACAGCAGGGCGTCCGCCGGCGAGATCCTCTCTTCGGTCAACATCTGCGTGAGATGGGCCACAAGCTCCAGACTATGGGTGGCAAAGAATATCTGAATGGGCTTATCCCGAACCATATCGACCACTTCGTTTAACAGGCGGCTCAGCGTTGCCGGATTCTGAAAGGATTCCGGTTCCTCCCAGAGGAGCAGTCCCGGGGTGTCATCGGTGGCGCTTTCAGCCAGCGCCACGAGGGGCGTTAGCAGCTTGAAAGCCGCCCGCGCGCCATCCCCCAGCGTGTCGATCGGCAATGCCGGCCGGTCTCTTGTGGCGATCCAGCCCTGGATCGATGGCTCGGACGCTTGGACGGGAACGAATTGAACGGTAAATGTCCTCGGATCGATATCGAAGACCGCCCCGAACCGTTCCGCGATCCGTTGGGTCCACCCTGGTATGATTCCCAGCATTCGGTGATAAAGTGCCGGGGAGAGCGGACGCTGGACAACAGAGGTATCGAAAAGAAGTGTATGGCCGGCATCCGATGCCCGTCCATCGATTCGCCAGGCGGCACTGCCTTTGGAAAAGAAGCTCAAGTCAGGCTGCCAGCAGAACACGACCCGGCTCTGGTCGGCGGGGAGCCCTTCCGGATCGCCGATCAGTTGCCCCATCAAACGATGCCTTTCTGGATCAGCTTCCGTGGACCCTTCAACGGCAAAGAGCGACGGAGAGGGGGCTTCGTCTGAAAGCGACCTATCGGACCCCGCATCGATTTCAAATCGGCTCAGAGGAGCGGACCGGTCACGGATCTTCACCTTGAGGCTCCCCTGTTCCCAACGGGCGATTGCTTCATTGGGAATGCTGTAGCTGTGTCTGGCCAGAACCTGTTTCACCGGATCGTCCGTTAAGAAATCAGGTTCGGAAACGCAGGCCGGAAAGGTCTCGACACCGGATTCCCGGTCAACGATCAGGCCAACTTCCCGGCTGGCGGTATTGGCAAGATAAAGCGCTTCGATCACTGCCGATTTTCCGGAATTGTTGGGGCCGACAAATACATTGAATTTCCGGAACCCGCCTATCCGTCCAGCCCGAATTCCGCGAAATCCTTTGATTTCTAAGTAATGGATCATTTTTGGCGCCTCGCGCTGTCGTCATTAACATGGCCATCACGTCCTTGCTCGTAACCGTTTGAAAGGGGGGTGAGGAAGGCAGCATCTCAATGCTCGCCGAGCGATAATCGTTTGGTCGCAATCACATGATTGTCATCCACTGCCGGGGTTTGCCCAGGGGCTCGAGAAATGTCCGCCGGTCTTGGGTTTGTAATTCTCGTCCAACCCGAAAAGCGCGGGGCCGGCACGGCGGGAGACCTCCGAGGTTTCCAATTTTTTTTT
>CAYNGG010000353.1:0-4630 GCA_964396575.1 uncultured Desulfobacteraceae bacterium
AATGATCTTTAATTTCAAACAGATCAGGCAATGGATATCACCCCCTCTCCGCCGGCGGGCTGACCACCGGTCACGGTAACGGCCGGGCTTAAAAGGCATCCTGTTCAAAAATATGCTGGTAAATATCGGATATGTAGATAATGCCGACCGGCTTGCTCTCTTTTACGATGGGAAGCCGGCGATATTTGTGTTTGACCATCCGATCCAGAATCACCATGATGTGCTCATTTTCATCCGCGGCGACCACATGGAAGCTCATCACCTGCTTCACGGTTTTCGTTTTCAGCAGATCCACCGCATCTTTGAGCCGGCCGGCCCAGGGCAGCACATCGGCGTCAATCCCGTGATTCAGGAAATCGGGGCGAAGGTGGTAAAGAATATCGTACATGGTAATAACGCCCGTCAATTGACCAAAGGCGTTCACGACCATGAGGCTCACGGATTTATGGCCGGATTTCCGAACCTTTCCTTTTAAAATCAAAGAGATGGCTTGCTGGATGGGGGCATCTTCGTTGACGGTGTCAAAATCCGTGACCATGATGTTTCCGGCATATACTGTCATAAGAAAACTCCGTTATGGCCCGCTTGTCATATCGGTCGGCGGGCTGTTTAAAAAAGGGGCCGCCTTGCCTCCGGATCAGTCATAAGAATAGACCTTGTACTCCGTCGGGGCGCCCAGGATGGCGTCGATTTTACCCTCGATGCTCGCCCGATTAGAATTGGCGAACCACCGCTGCCAGTCTTCTATGGACCGCCATGTGCTGATAACCAGGAATTCATACGGATCGGCAACGTTGCGCATGGTTTCTCCGGAAATGTATCCCGGCTGACGGAAAGCCAGAGTCCTGGCTTCATTGAGCAGGGGTACCAGTTGCGGCAGCAGCTCAGCTTCTATCCCGCCGGTCAGGCGAGGCAGCTTTCGGGTCATCAGCACGCGAATCGTCATCGGGACCTCCTGTTGACAAGTGTTGGCGATTGTTGCAAAAATTTGGACATGACGGCGCCGTTATCCTATCAGGAGCGCTTTCAACGTCAGCAAGACGCCCGCCGCCAGGGCCGACCCGATCAAGCCGGCGACATTCGGCCCCATGGCCACCATCAGCAGCATGTTTTCAGGATCCGCCTCAACCCCCTGCTTCTGGCTGACCCGCGCCGCCATGGGCACGGCGGAAACGCCGGCGGAGCCGATCAATGGGTTGATCTTGGTTTTCGAAACCAGGTTCATGAGTTTGGCCATCAGAATTCCCGAAGCCGTGCCGATGCTGAAAGCGATGGCGCCGAGCAGCAGGATGCCCAGGGTTTCGACGTTCAGAAAGGTCAGGGCGGACAGGCGGGACCCGACGCCCAGGCCGAGAAGGATGGTCACCGTATTGATGAGGGCGTTTTGCGAAGTCTGGACCAGGCGGTCCACCACCCCGCACTCCCGCATGAGGTTCCCGAACATGAAAAAGCCGATGAGCGGCGCGGCCGAAGGCAGCAGAAGGATGCAAAGCCCCATCACCATCAGCGGGAAAACGATCTTTTCGACCTTGCCCACATAGCGGAGCTGACCCATCCGGATTTTCCGCTCTTCGGGAGTGGTCAGAGCCCGCATGATGGGCGGCTGGATGATGGGAACCAGGGCCATATAGGAATAGGCGGCCACGGCGATGGCGCCCAGCAGATCGGGGGAGAGCTTGCTCGCCAGGAAGATGGCCGTGGGGCCGTCGGCCCCGCCGATGATGCCGATGGACGCGGCGTCGAAGATATCGAAATGGATGGCGGGTACGACTTCCGAAACCACCAGGGCCCCGATCAGGGTGGTGAAGATGCCGAACTGAGCCGCGGCCCCCAGAAGGGCGGTTCTGGGATTGGCGATCAACGGGCCGAAGTCGGTCATGGACCCGACGCCCATGAAAATCAGCAGCGGAAAAGCGCCCGTCTGGATGCCCACTACATAGATGAAATAAAGGATTCCGCCCGGTTCGGTGATGCCGGAAAGGGGGATGTTGGCCAGAATGCAGCCGAATCCCATGGGCACCAGCAGCAGGGGCTCAAACCCCTTGCGGATGGCCAGAAACAGCATCAGCAGCCCGACCCCGACCATGATCAGGCTGCCGATCCCGGCGGTCCAGCCGCCGACGACCGGAAAAAGGTACCCGGCGATCCCGGTGGTCCGGAGAAATTCGGCCAGCATCCGCCCCATTGGCGGCATGATTTGAGGGCCGGCCGCATCCACCCCCGGCATACCGCCGGCCCGGACCAGGGCGGGGACCAGGAGCATGGCGAGGGCCGCGACCATTTTCAGCTTTTGCATGGCGATGCCTTCCGGTTCAGGTCAGGGTGGCCACGAGTTGTTCGGGTTTGACAACCTGCTTTTTCTCCACCTCGATGCTGGCCACCGTGCCGTCGGCCGGCGCCGCGATGGGCGTTTCCATCTTCATGGCCTCGAGGACCATCAGGGGGTCGCCTCTCCGGACCTTGTCGCCGACTTCGGCGTAAATTTCGTAAACAATCCCCTGCAAGCTGGCCTTAACCGGAATGGTCTCCACCGGTTTTTGGGGGGCCTCGGCCGGTTTGACCGTCTTCACCTGGCCGGTGGCGGCTTCCACCGTGACCTGATACGCCCTGCCGTCCACCGTTACCGTGTAATCGGCCGGACCGCCGTCGGCGCCGGGCCGGGGCGCGGGGGACGATGCCTCGCCTTTCTCCTCCGGTTTTTCAGGCGTCACCTTGCGCACATTGATGGCCTGATAGCCCTTGAGAAAGTCAAGCCCCTTGTTGCCGCCGGCGGTGGCCAGCGCCCCCACGATGAAGATGTTTTCATCGGTGACGGGCAATCCTTCCCGTTTCAGGATTTCCTCAGCTTTGGGGATGCCGGGCTCCAGAACGTCCACGGGATCGCCCGTGAACACCGGTTTGCCGAGCTGCTCCTCCGCGATGGCGACGATCTCCGGGTCGGGAGGAACCGGGGTCCGGCCGAAATACCCGAGGACCATTTTGCCGTAGCCGTCGGTCATTTTCTTCCAGGGCCCCTGGGTCACGTTGGCGTAAGCCTGCTGAAAATAAAATTGAGACACCGGCGTCACCGAGGTCCCGAATCCCCCCCGGGAAACGCATTCGCTCATGGCCTCGATGACCTTGGGATACAGATCGAGGGTTCCGGTGTCCCGCATCATCATGGTGTTGGCGGTCAGCGCGCCCCCCGGCATGGGGGACAGGATCACCTCGGATGAGACTTTCTGGGCTTCGGGCGGAAAAAAATAATCCTTCAGACAATCCTGCAGCACATGATTGGCCTTCAGGATTTCAGTCACATCAATGTCCAGCGTATAGTCGGTTCCTTTAAGAGCGTGCCAGAGGGAGAGGATGTCCGGCTGGCAGGTGCCCCCGGACAGGGGCGACCGGGCCACGTCCACCCCGTCGCAGCCGGCCTCGATGGCGGCTTTGTACTGAGTGACCCCCACTCCGGCGGTTTCATGGGTGTGAGCCCATATCACCACGTCGTCGCCCAGAGCTTTCCGCGCGGCCTTGATGGTGTCGTAAAACTTCTTCGGATTGCAGGTCCCCGAGGCGTCCTTGAAACAGACGGAATCAAAAGGCAGACCCGAATCGAGGATTTCCTGGAGCGTCCGGACATAAAAAGGGGCGTCATGGGCGCCCGAGCAGCCGGGGGGCAGCTCCATCATGGAGACCACCACCTGATGGTGCAGCCCGGCTTTGGCGATGCACTCGCCTGAATAGATCAGATTCCGGACGTCGTTCAGGGCGTCGAAATTCCGAATGTGGGTCATCCCGTGTTTCTTGAACATTCGGGCGTGCAAATCGATCATGTCCCGGGGCTGGGCCGAAAGGGCCACCACATTGATGCCCCGGGCCAGGGTCTGAAGCTTCACCTCGGGCCCGGCGGCCTCGCGGAAACGGTCCATCATATCGAAAGCGGATTCGCCGCAATACATGAAAAGCGCCTGGAACCGGGCCCCGCCCCCGGCCTCCATGTGCGTAATGCCGGCGTGGACCCCGGATTCAACGGCGGGGATGAAATCATCGGTCAACGCCCGGGCCCCGAAAACCGACTGGAACCCATCCCGAAGCGAGGTGTCCATAAACTGGATTTTTTTCATAACGATCCTTTGCGATGTCCGAAAAGGGTTTCAATTCCATGCGGCATGGCTTTTTCCATGGATCAGCTCCGGGAACGGTGGGCGGTGATCGCGGCGCTGATAATGGCCGTCAACAATTCATCGTCCATCTCCAGGGGATCTGTTTTCCGTTTCCGGAAATTGACCGACTTCATCGCTTCAAGCTCCCTCGCATTGGCTGAAGCCAGCAGTCTTTTAAGAATGTCGATAAAAAGGATCAGCAGGAGCAAAAAGGAGATGACAACTCCCATTCCCAGAACGGTCAGCTTAAATCCGGCGGTGATCATGGAAAATCCTCATGGACAATATCCAGGTCAAAAAAAGGGCGGCAGTGGGAAGGCCGCATGATGATTCCCCCACTGCGCCAAGCTTTGATTTCATAGAAATTTCAAAAGGGTTTGTCAAACGATTTTATCCGAGGCCAGGATAGATTTCTTCTCGTGGGAAAGGACTGCCGTGAGTCCTTTTATCCGCGGATTACGCAAATTTTTTCTGTTTTTTATCGTGAA
>CAYNGG010000354.1:0-1697 GCA_964396575.1 uncultured Desulfobacteraceae bacterium
AAGAAAAAAAGGGAAAGCGCAAATAAGGGCTTGATCGACCTGAACAGGGTTACCCGCCTGAAGCATAACCTTGATGGGTGTTCGGATTGCGAGCGATGTAATGGACGTTGGAATTTGAGCCTGACGGCTTCAAGCGCAAGGGGGCATCATGATGTCGGCACGGTATGGGGCATTGATGGCAGCGTCCCTGTTGGGGGTCATTGTTTTGGTCGGGCAGGTGATAGCCCAACCAGCGGGGGATGGCGGCTGTCCGTGTGAACGGCCGCCGGAGCGGCACGATGTCGAGATCATCCGCGTTTATCATCACGACCCGACGGCTTTCACCCAGGGGTTGGTCTTTTGGGAAGGCCGGCTTTACGAGGGTACGGGCCGGCGTGGTCAGACCCGCCTGCGGGAGGTGACCCTCCAGACGGGCCGATCGATACGGGAGGTCCGGCTGCCGCACCCGTTTTTCGGCGAGGGGATCGCGATTCATGGGGACCGGATTATCCAATTGACCTGGAAGTCGGGGATCGGCATGGTTTACCAGCTTCGGACGTTTCGGATCGTTCAGCGGTTCCGATACAAGGGGGAAGGCTGGGGGATCACTCATGACGGGACGCGCTTTATTGTCAGCGACGGGTCTTCGAGTCTGGCCTTCTGGGACCTGGAGACCTACCGGGAGATCGGGCGGGTGGCGGTCCGGGATGGTTGTCATCCGGTCCGGTGGCTCAACGAGCTGGAATATGTCCGGGGCGAGGTCTGGGCCAATGTCTGGCGGACGGACCGGATTGCGCGGATCGACCCGGTCACCGGATGCGTGGTGGGATGGATCGATCTGAGGGGCTTGCGCGCGGACCACGTGCCTGACGGTGTTAATGTCCTTAACGGGATCGCCTACGATGATCACGCGGATCGGCTGTTTGTCACCGGCAAGCTCTGGCCGGAGCTGTTTGAGATCCGGTTGACCGGCCCGGCGGGGTCACCGGCGGAAGCTCCGGGTCAGCAGAGTCGGAAACGCCGGAGCACCGCCGCCACGTCTTCGGGGGTGAAGGGCTTGGCGAGGTAGTCGTCCATCCCCATCGCCAAACATTTCTCCCGGTCCTCGGCCATGGCATCGGCGGTCAGGGCCACGATGGGCACCCCGCGGGCCTCGCCGGTCTCCATCTCCCGAATTCGCCGGGTAACCTCGAAGCCGTCGAGCTCCGGCATGTGGACATCCATGAAGATGAGGTCAACGGGCTGAGATCCGTGGATCTCCAGGGCTTTCCGGCCGTCCTCGGCCTCGATCACGACAAATCCCATCCGGGTCAAATGGCTCCGGACCACCAGCATGTTCACCGGGTTGTCTTCGGCCACCAGGATATTCCCGTGACAGACCGTGGCCGAAGGCGCCCTGGCGGGTCCGGTCGCCCGGGGGATCTCCTTTTCCGGGATGGCCTCGACCGCCAGGGTCACCTCGAACCGGCTCCCCTCACCCGGCATACCGTCAACCGTCAGGGTTCCGCCCATGAGCTCGGCCAGCCGGCGGGAGATGGGCAGCCCCAGGCCGGTGCCGCCGAATCGTCGGGTGGTGGAGTCATCCGCCTGGGAAAAGCTCTCGAAGATGGTCTCCAGCTTCTCCGGCGGGATGCCGATCCCGGTGTCGGCCACCGACAGGGTCAGAGTTGCGGGCTGCCCCTCGCGAGCCGGTGTATCCGCCGACAGATGGACGCTGA
>CAYNGG010000354.1:1797-4623 GCA_964396575.1 uncultured Desulfobacteraceae bacterium
GGCCTTGCTGGCCGCCTCGGCGGCTTCCTTGGCGGTTACCAGGTCGGCGGTCCGGTCGTCCACGAGGGTCTGGAGGTGGTCCCGGTGCTGGACCAGCTCCGCTTCCAGCGCTTTTTCGGCCGTGATGTCCTGGACCCCGCCCACAAAGATCGTCTCGGTCGCCAACCGGACTTCGCCCACGGCCAGCCGGAGCGGGACGAGGGTTCCGTCCCGGCGTTGCCCCTCCACCTCCCGCCGCTTTCCCACGATTCTCCGGCGTCCCTCGACGAAGTAGGCCGTGAGGTAGCCGTCGTGGCGGCTTCGATGGGGCTCCGGCATGAGCATGGAAATGTTCCGGCCCATTACCTCTGACCGGGTATAGCCGAAGATCGTCTCCGCCGCCCGGTTGATTCGATCCACGGTGCCGGTCCCGTCGATGGTGATCACGCCGTCCACGGCGTTTTCGATGACGGCGGAAAGCCGCTGCTCGCTTTCTTCAAGGGCCTGCTGGCGTTCGGCCAGCATCCGGCGCATCCGGTCGAAGGCCGCGGCAAACCGGCTCATCTCGTCGTCACGCAGCGGCTTGACCGGCGGAAGCTCGGCCTCGTAGTCCCCTCCGGCGATGGCGTCGGCGGCCATTCCGAGGGTGTGGAGAGGCCGGGTCACCTTCAGCTCCAGAAAAATAAAGCATAAGAGGGAGACGACCGCCAACGCCGCCCCCAGGAGGAGGGTCAGGGTTTCCACATCCCGGATTTCGTCCGCCACCGACGCAGAAATATCCACCCCCGCCTTCAGGGTCCCGTAATGGGTTGACCGGCGCTCGATGGGCCGGACAAGCCACTCCAGATCCGGGGGCGTTTCCGCCGACAGCCCGCCCAGCGGATAGAGGGGCCGTCCCTCGGGGTCTGAAAGGAGAACGGCCCGCCACTCCCGCCGACGGGACATCACGTCGTCCAGGGTCCCGTGGACCTGGGCCAGATCGCCGCTGATGAGGGCCGGCATCAGGGCGGCGGCCAGAAGATCCAGGTACGCGGTTTCAGCGGCCCGCCGGGTCTTAACCTTTTCGGTCAGGTAATCGGGCAGCCAGATCCAGTAGAGAAACGCCCCGGCCAGCAGGAAGAAGCAGAGAAAGGGCGTCAACAGCTTGAAACGGAGACTCATGGCGAAAACGGCTCCTCGTAGAATGTTCCGAGTCTCATGGCCCGGAGAGGCTCGTAGTCGGAGACCTCGGCCGGACCGATCCGGGTCATGGGTACCGCCGCCAGGAGCCGCCGGCCCGACTCGATCTCGCCCAGGGCGATAAACGCCCGGCGGACCCGCTCCCGGACCGCTCCATCCACCCGGGGATGGACGGCAACCGGGTGGGGGGGCACATCGGCGGTCCGGTGGATAATTCGCAACCGGTCATGAACCGCGGGCTTCTGCTGGACGGGAGCGCCCGGACCCCGCCCCCGGCGTCGGTCTGGCGGGTGACCACGTTGAGGTAAACCGAAGTGTGGCTGCTCACGTAACGGGGCGTGATCCGAACCTGGAATTTCCGGTCCAGCTCCGCCCGGACCAGGAGAGAGGCCCCCAGGGCGTTGGGGGCCGGGAAAGCGACCGTCTTGCCGTCCAGATCGGCCGGCGCCTGTATCGAGCTGTCCCGATGGACCACGATGATCCCGAAGAGGGTCCGGCCCACGTCCCGGACCAGCGGAAGATACCCGGCCGCATCGTGGGCCACCACCAGGTGATAGGGGTTCATGTAGGCGAAATCGAGCTTTCCGGTGACCAATTCCCGCTCGAAAGCCGGGATGTCCGCCGACCCCACCAGCGTCAAATCGATCCCGGCCGCATCAGCCACCCGGTCCAGAATGGGCTCCCAGATTTCAACGATCCGCCGGGCCTCAAACTGAGGCACCACCCCAAAGGTGTACGGGGACGCCCCGTCCGATCCCATGGCGGGGAGCCCCCCAATCAGCAGCAGCATCAGCATGATAGCCGTGGCTCGCATGGTCATGTCTCCGTCTCGAGGGTTTCGGGCGCCGGGGTCCGGGTGGCCTGGAGGATCACCGCGCTGCCCATCACCAGAAGGCCGCCCAGAATGAATCGAAGGGTCAGGGGCTCGCCCAGCAAAACGATTCCCAACAGGGCGGTAAAGACCACCTCCGATGACATGAAGACCCCGCCCTCCCAGCTTGTACAGTAGAAAAACCCTTGGTTCATCAGGAGCTGGGCCGTGGTGGAAGTGGCTATGATCCCGCCCCAGATGAGCCACTGGGGGCCATTGGCCGGCAGAACCGGCGCGGCGATAAAGGCCGGAAAAACCACCACCAGCCCCATGGCGCAGAAGTAGAGATAGATAATCCCCGGCCCGTTTTTGGCCCGGAGCGCCTTGATGAGCGTCACCGTCAGCCCGGCAAAGGCCCCGCCCAGGACCCCGAAAAAATACCCGATGGCCGGCCCGGCCAGGTGGACCTCGAAAAGAACCGCCACGCCGGCGGCCACCGCCGCCACTGAAACGATCCCTGACGGCCCGATCCGCTCCCCGTAGATGATCCGGGCAAAGATCGCCGCATGGGCCGGAAAGGAAAAGAAGAGGACCAGGGCGGTGGAAACCGGCAGCAGCCGGATGGCGGTGAGCATACAGAGAAAGGCCGCCGACCCGGTAAAGCCCCGGATCACCAGGAGACGCATATCGTTGCCCTTGAACGGGTTGCCATAGCGCCCCATAAAGCTCACCAGAATGATCAAGCCCCCGAAAAACCGGCAGAAGGCGATGTCCCAGATCCGAAACTCCGGACCGGCGATCTTGATCAGGATATTGAGCCCCGTGAAGAGGAGGGCCGCGGCCAGCATCAGCATGGG
>CAYNGG010000355.1:0-4615 GCA_964396575.1 uncultured Desulfobacteraceae bacterium
TAGACGATTATGTCATGATTCCGGTTGCGCTGTTCCGGGCCCGCCGGGCCCTTCGGGAGGTCCGCCATGAAAACCGGCTGTCTTATCGTCATTGTTGTTCTGATTACGCTGTCGGCCTCGGCCGAGGAGCCCCTTGTGGTGACACCAGCCAGAAAGGAGATCACCCTGACGGGCTACACTCGAGCCGATACCGCCGTCACCATTGCCGCGGAAGTGGCCGGCCGGGTTCTGTCGGTCGGCTACGACGTGGGCGACCCCGTGACCTCGGCGCCCTTTGCCGAGATCGACCCCACCTTCGTCAATTTTCAGATCCGGGCCACCCGGCAATCCCTCGACAAGCTGGCGGTGGCCCGGCGGAAAAACGAGTCCCGGGTGGCCTACCTCGAAAAGGAATTTTCCCGGATCGACCGGCTCCACAAGGGGGACCGGGCCACCGAGGTCCGGCGGGACGCGGCCAAGGAGGAGCTGGACCAGGCCCGGCTGGAGAACGAAACCCTCGTTGCCGAGGCGGCGGCCCTCCGGATCACCCTGGATGAGCTCGAAGAGCGAAGGCGGAGACACCGGGTCCCGGCGCCCGAAGACTTCGTGGTGGTGGCCCGCCTGGCCGAGCCCGGAGAGATTGTCTCCGCCGGAACCCCCCTGGGCCGGGTGGCCGACTATCGCCGGTTGGTGGTGCCGCTCGCGGTGACATCCGAAGCCTTAAAGGCCATCCGAGCGATGCCCGATCCTTTCGGGGCGACGCTGGCGGATCAACCGGTCCAGGCCCGGCTTGACCGGGTCAACCCGGAGTTCAATGAGCAGACCCGGAAGCTGGCCATCGAGATCGCCGTCGCCGGCTTCACCGGCCCGCACCGGGGCGGACTCCCGTTCTCAATGAGCCTCTCCGTCCCGGCACCGGGGCTCCGGGTCCCCCGGGCGGCGGTGGTCAACCGATACGAAAACCCCCGCGTGACCCGGAAGGACACCGGCGAAACGATCCCCGTCCTCGTCCTGGGTGATACGGACGATCACCTGATCATCCAAAGCGACCCCCGCCTCCCGGTGGGCACGGCCCTTTCGCCCCCGTGAAGCCCGTCGTCCGCTTTTCCATCCGGCAGGCGGTCTTCATCAACGTCGTCTTCGTGATCCTGACGGTGGCCGGGGCCTTCTGCCTGCTGACCATCCCGGTGGAAAACATGCCCAGCGTGGACATCGGGAAGGTCTTCATCCACACCATCTACTTCGGGGCCTCGGCCGACGACGTCGAGCAGCTCGTCACCGCCGAGATCGAAGATGCCCTCGACGGCCTCGAAAACGTCGAATACATCCAGTCCGGCTCCTACCGGAATTTCTCCTCCGTCCAGGTCAAGCTCATCGACGACACCGATTATAAGGACCTTTACGACGAGCTGCGCTTCCGGACCCTCAACATCCGGGACCAGCTTCCGGACGGAGCCGACGAGCCGATTTTCTTCTACCTCGACACCCACGAATGGATTCCGGTGGTGGTGGTCAACCTGGTGGGCGACATCCCCCGGAAGAGCCTGAAGCTCATGGCCGATGAGCTCAAGATCGAGCTGCTCAACGTCGCCGGGGTCGAGAGTGTCAAAATCAGCGGCGAGTACGACCGGGAGTTTCACGTTTCCGTGGACCCGGCCCGGCTCCGGCATTACGGAGTTACCTTTGACCAGGTGGTCCGGGCCATCACCTCGGCCAACACCAAAATCCCCACCGGCCGGTTCCGGAAAGCCGCCGAAGAGTACATGCTCGAGGCCGGCCGGCGGCTCTCGAGCCAGTCCGAGGTCCTCGACGTCATCGTCCGGCGGGACGGCGACGGGACCTTTGTCCGGGTCCGGGACCTGGTCACCGCCGCCCGGATGAGCCACCGGGACCCATCGACCATCCCGTCGGTCAACGGCGATGACGCCCTCCGGCTCCGGGTTCTGAAGACCGCCGGGGGCAACGCCGTGGACATTTCGACCCGGGTTAAGGAGATCGCCCGGGAGCTCGTCCGGACCCACCGGGACGAAGGGGTGGATGTGGTCTTCACCAACGATTCCACCTTCGAGATCAACGACTCGGTGAAAACCCTGGGCGGAAACCTGATCCTCGGCATGAGCCTGGTCATGGTGGTCCTCTGGGGCACCCTGGGCTTCCGGAACGCCCTGCTCACCGCCGTGGGCATCCCATTCGCCTTTCTCTGCTCGGTGATCATCATGCGGGTCGCCGGGGTGACCCTCAACACCATCACCCTCTTCGCCTTTGTTCTGGTCACCGGGATCATGGTGGACGACGCCGTCATCATCATGGAAAACGTCTTCCGCCATCTCCAGATGGGCAAAACCCGGACGACGGCGGTGGTGGACGGGACCGCCGAGGTGATGCTCCCGGTCTTCAGCTCGGCCCTCACCACCGTCATGGCCTTTCTCCCCATGCTCATCATGACCGGGAGCACCGGGGATTTTTTCGCCTACATCCCCAAGACGGTGACCTATGCCCTCATCGCGTCCCTTGTCGAGTCGCTTTTCATTCTCCCCATTCACATCCTCGACTGGGGGCCCCGAAGCCGGTCCGACGGGGTGACCGAGGACGAGGACCCCTTTCATCACCTGAAGCAGGGCCTGTTCGCCCCCCTCTGGCGGGTTTACAACTGGCTGCTCCACCGGCTGCTCAACCATAAGGTTCTAACGCTCCTGGGAATTTCCGGGCTCTTCGCGGCCGCCGCGGCGGTCCTGATCCTTTCGGTCACCGGGATCGCCCCGCTCATCCGGGTCAAGTTCTTTCCCGGCAACTACTTCCGCTACCACGTCACGGTGGCCACGCCCATCGGGACTCCCATCGAGGTCACCGACACGACGGTCCGGGATTTGTCGCGTTTCATCATGTCTTTGGGGCCGGGGCAGGCCCATTCGGCATCCGGCACCGCCGGGTATTACGAGGACGAGGATTACCTGAGACACTCGGGCAATCACTACGGGCAGATCGTGGTCACCTTGCCCGAAGACGCGGACCGGAATTTCCCCGAGAACCCGGACAACAACCCCATTGCCCACCTATCTTACATGCGTGAAAAGATTCGCGAGTTTGTGACGACGCGGTACGCCGATGCCGAGGTCGTCCCGACGGTCCGGATTTTCGAGGAAAGCGACGGCCCGCCCACCGGCAAGCCGGTGAACATCCGGGTTACCGCCGCAACCATGGGGGCGGCGGCTGAGGCCGCCGAGACTATCCTCGGGTTCATGCGCGACGCCCCTGAGCTGGCCGACCTGGTGGACCTGGCCGACGACCGGCCTGAATCCCACCGGACCATCCGGTTCACCCCCCGGTCCGAGGCGGTTTTCGAGTACGGCCTTTTCCCCGGCGATGTCACCGCCATGGTGGCCGGCGCCCTGAACGGCCGACGGGCCGGGGCCTTCCGGACCGCCGACGAGGAAGTGGACTTGATCGTCCGGCTGGCCCGAACTGATGACACCGTCGGCCGGAGCGGACTGGAGGGGCCCCTGGACATCCTGGACGTCCCGGTGATCGAGCACGCCGCCGCGCCGGTGCTGTTGCGGGACCTCGTCCGGGCCGAATACGCCACCGAGCCCAACGTCCGGAACCGGTACAAGGGCCGGCCAACCGTCAGCATCACCGCCGACCTGACGCCGGGAGCCAAGCTCTCCCCGGCCCGGGTTCAGGTCCTGGTGGACCGGTTTTTCCGGGCTAACCGGGCCGAGCTCCAGGGAGCGACCCTCTCCTACGGCGGGGAGTTCGAATCCACCAGCCGGTCCTACACATCCCTGACCTTCGCCTTTTTCATCGCGTTGCTGGGCATTTACATGATCCTGGCCTCCCAGTTCAACGACTACTTCCAGCCGGCCATTATCATCAGCGCCGTCTTTTTCGCCTTTATCGGGGTGGTGATGGGGCTCTTCGTGAGCCGGACCATCTTCACCATCGGCTCCTTCATGGCTATCGTGGGGCTGGCCGGGGTGGCGGTCAACGACTCGCTGCTGATGATCGACTTCATGAATGTCCGCCTCATACGGGGCCGCCCCTTGAGAGAGGCGGTGATCGAAGCCTGCGCCGCCCGGATGCGCCCGGTCCTCATCACCACCGTGACCACCATGCTGGGACTGTTGCCCATGGCCATCGGGATTCCCCGGAAGTCGATCTCCTGGGCCCCCATGGCCACCGCCTTCGTCGCCGGCCTGTCCAGCGCCACGATTCTGGCCCTGTTGATCATTCCCGTGGAGGTCGAGGCCCTCGAGCAGATCCGAAGGCGCATCCGCCGATGGCGCCGGGAAGGGTGAAAATTCAGAGCCGGCGGATCATCATGTTAATATTGTCTCGGTTTCCGGCTCTGGTCCCTTGCGTCCCTGAATGTCCTTCCATGGGGGCAAATCTTTCCGGCGTGTTGCCGGAACCCCCGAAGTGCCCGACATGGCAATCCGGACAAGCGCGGCCAAACGATCATCAAATCCAATCGGAAGGAGAAAAGAATGAAAACCCTGCCCATCGGCAAATCGTCTTTCGAGAGCATCCGGACCGGAGGGGAGCTCTACGTGGACAAGACCCGGCATATCTTCAAGCTGATCGATAGCGGGGACTATTATTTCCTCTCCCGCCCCCGGCGGTTTGGGAAATCCCTGAC
>CAYNGG010000356.1:0-4604 GCA_964396575.1 uncultured Desulfobacteraceae bacterium
TGTGATCGCCGGTCAGAAAGTGATCCACCTGGTTGCGTGATTGTGGAGCCAGTCCGAGCTGCCGGAGGTTGCCTGTTTTCGACCCTCGAGGGACGAATGTCCACTGGGTCTTCTTCCTGGATGTGATTCCTCTTCTTCTGATTCTTCCGGAGGGCGAGGACCAGCAGCGAGAGGCTATCGTTGATCGTCCTCGCCGCCGAGCGCATTGGTGAGCATGGCCCGGATCGTCGCCCTATCGTCGAGCTCCATCTCCTGCTCGCTGACCAGCGGCCGACTGCGAGGCCACAACGGACGCTCGGGCAGCGAAAGCACCTGGAAGCGACGTCCGTCGAAGGCGATCAGGTCCTTGTCTATCAGACCGTTGCGCGCGGCGAGATACGACTCCAGCGGCACCTCGAGGATTGAGCAGATGCGCTCGTAGCCGTAGAAGCTCACCCCGTGGCGGTCGGCGGCCAGGACGAGGAAGAGGTAGAGTGACCTCTCGGAGTCGGTCAGCGAGGCGAAGAAGCCATCGCGTAGGAAGCGGTGGGGGATGAAGGCAAAGGTCTGACCGTTGATGCGACGGATCCGTTCGGGCACCAGTGGCGGACGAGCGGTCATGACTTCTTCGACCCCTTCTTCAACGTCTTCTTCCGCTGAGCCTGGCGCTCGTTGTGCTGTGTCAGCCGCCAAGAGGGACCCTCGATGTGGATCGCTACTGCGCGGAACAGCAGACGGTCGAGCAGCGCCATGGTCAGGTAGTGGTCGCCCAGGTAGCTCGCCCAGTCCGAGGCCGACAGATTGCTGGTAATAATCGTCGAGACCTTGCCGTGGCGCGCCTCGAGCACCTTGTACAACAGCTGCGCCTCCCGGGCCTGCTCCTGCTCGATCGGGTCGTAGCCCAGGTCGTCGACCAGCAACAGCGTGGGCCGGCTGTAGCGGGGCAGCTTCCGCGGCAGCGACCCGTCGGCGAGCGAGGCATAGAGCTCGGCGAGCATCTCGCCGCAGCTGGTGTAGCGCACCCGCCGGCCTTGACAGCAGCCGATCAGGCACAGCGCCTTGGCGATGTGGCTCTTGCCGGTGCCACTGTCGCCGGTCAGCACCAGGTCCTCGGCCCGGTCGACCCAGGCCAAGGTCGAGAGCTCGAGCACCAGGTCCCGGTCCAGGGTCGGCTGGAAGTCGAAGTCAAACGCCTCGAGCGTCGGCCGGTCGGGCAGCTTCGAGTCGACCAGACGGCGGGCGATTCGCCGCTCGGTCCGCTGGGCAAGCTCGAGCGACAGCATCGACTCCATCGTCTTGAGCGCGGCCAGGCGCTGGCTCGCGTCCTGGGGCAGTGCGTCAGTCAGCATCGACAGGGCGCCGGGCATCGACAGCTGCTCGAGCAGCGACCGCACCCGGCCTTCGACGTCAGTGGTCTTCATCACTCCTCCTCTTGGTCGTCGTCAGGGTCGAGCCCTCCGCACAGGGCGGCGTCGTACAGGTCGAGGGAGCGAGGCGAGCCGGCGGGCAGCATCTGGGCCAGCCGCGCCCGGGCCGCCTCGAGGCGGGCCTCGGGCAGCAGCCTCGGCGTACAGCTCGACTCGAGGATGCGCGAGACCACGGCGGCGTCGAAGGCCCGGTAGCGCACCGCCCGTTCCAGCGCCCGGACCAGGTCGTCAGCGTCGTAGCGCTCGACCAGCGCCAGGACCTGGCTCAGGTGGCGACCCCGGTAGCGCTGCTTCTGACAGACCCCGGCGGCAAACAGCGCCGCCGCCTCGCCCAGCTCGCTCAGCCGCTCGACCAGCTGATCGGCGTCGACCCGGCGGCGGCGCTTGGGCCGATGCTCGGGCGAGACCACGGGCTCGCGCTGGCCCGCGGGCGCCTTGTCGTGGCGGGCGATCAGCCGGATCGCTGAGTCGTAGATCAAGACCTCGGTTTCGGTCACCCGCAGGCAGACCAGCTCGAGCACGTGCTCGGGTGGCACCGAGTAGGCGGTGCTGTCCCAGCTGACCCGCCCTTCGATCGAGACCAGCCGGTAGCCCACCTCGGCGGTGTCGTAAGGCCGGGCGGGCAAGGGCACAAGAGCGGGCGCCTCGGTGACGAAGCGGTCGATGGGGCGCTGATTCAGCGTGCCGTGAGTTCGCAGGTCGGCCCGGTGCTCCAGCCACCACTGGGTCACTTCGTTCAACTGGGCCGGGTCTCGGAAGCGCCGGCCGCCCAGCAGATTCTTCTCGACATAGTCGAAGGGCCGCTCGACCTTGCCCTTCAAATCCGGCCTCCGAGGCGGCAGCGCCACGGGGCGGAAGCCATAGTGGGTGGCGAAGCTCAGGAAGCGCGGATTGAAGATCGGCCGGCCCGCCTCCCAGCGGAGCACCACCACCTTCTGATTGTCGTAGAGGATCTCTTCGGGCACTCCACCGAAGCGCTCGAAGGCCCCCTGGTGCTGGCGAATCATCGTGAAATGCCGCTCGTCGTCGCAGAAACACAGGTGCTGGCGGCGGCTGTAGCCCAGCACCAGGCTGAAGGCATGCACCCGCAGCCGCCCGACGCGGGTGAAGTCGAGCTCGTAGGGCGACCAGTCCTGCTGGCCTTGCTTGCCTGGCGCGGTCTCGAAGCGCTCGACGGGTCGCTTCTTGGCCTGGGGTCGCACCTGTCGCAGGTGGTCCTTGACGATGGTGTAGCCGCCGTCGAAGCCCTGCTCGACGAGCTTCTCGTGGAGCCGCACCGCCGTCAGCGAGGGATAGGCCTCGAGCTGCTCTTTGATGAAGTCCTGGTACTGGTCGAGCTTGCTCTCCCGGCGCACCGGCGGGCTCGGCAGGGCGCTGTGGCCGCTGTGCCGCTGCCGGGCCAGGTGATTGAGGATGCGGCGCACCGTGTTGCGACTGATGCCCAGACGCCGGGCGATCTCGCGCCGCGACAGCCCGGCGCCGTCGAGGGTGGCCACCAGATTGCGCTGGTCCTCACTGCCTGACATCGTCGACCTCCTGGGGCGCCGCGACCGCGGCGTCGAGGGCTGCAAGCAGCGCCGCGCCCTGCTCTCGCGCTCGGGTCAACAGTGGACAGAGCGCGGCCCGTTGCGGCTCGGTCCACGAGTCGGTCGCAGCGCTGGCCAGCGACTGGTCCAGCCGTGTCTGGCTGTCGAGGAGACGGAGCACCGCGCGGCGGAGCCGGTTGTCCTCGACCGACAGGCGGGGGTCGTAGGCGGCCACGGCGGGCCGACCTCGTGCTCGCTCGAGCGCCGCGGCCGGCGCCGACAGCAGCGCCTGCTGCCGGTGTCTGTCGCCGGCCTGCTCAAACAGCGTTACCAGCAGGGCCGCGTCTCGGACGGTCAGGCCGTGGTGGAAGACCGCCTGGGCGACCTCCCCCTGGTTGCCACGTGGCAACCGGACCAGCTCTCGGACCACCGAGGGCGAGACCAGGCCCACTCGCAGGTCCTGCTGGACTTGCGAGTCGAGGCGCTCGATCAGCGCCAGGCGGCGGCAGACCCAGCTCTTGTGGTGTCCCAGCAGCACCGCCACCTCGGTCTGACTCATTCCCTGGCCCCGGCACAGCGCCTGGACCACCAGGGCCTGCTCGAAGTCCGAGATGCCGCGGCCGTGGCGATTGAGCCCGTAGACCGCGGCCACGGCGGCGGTCTCCGACAGCTCGAGCAGGCGGACCTCGAGGACCTCGAGGGCGAGCTTCCGCGCGGCGTGGAGCCGCTTGAAGCCGTCGATCACGACCAGAGTGCCTTCGCGCTCGGTCGCCACCAGCGGCACCAGCTGGCCCAACTGCCCCATCGACTCGCGCAAGACCGCCTCGGCCCGAGGCCGGACCAGGCGTAGCTCGCCGTATCGCTCGTCGAACCGATCGAGGGTCGCCTGGATCACCTGGGCCTGGCCGGGCATACTCCCCTCCCTGCGCCCCCTGTCTTCGGGGGCCGAGACGTCGTTGCGCGGCTGCATCCGGCCCGAGGCGGGCTCGATCATCTCCTGGCGACAGCAGTGATCACCCTTCCGGGCCGTCCACAGAGGCTGCAGCGCGCCGTCTCTGACCATGAAGCCATCGTTGATCGAGCAACTGAAGACCTTGATCTATTACACCCTGGCCGCGGCCTCGGCGCCGGGGTCGACGACTCGAGGCCACTGCGCTGCCGGGCGCGGAAGGCCTCGACCGCGGCGGCCCGTCTTTCCTGGCCTTTTTCGGTGGCCATATAAGTCTGATTGGCTTGCCAGACCTGCTGGGCTCGGGCCTCTTCGCGGCAGCTCTGCTGGCAGTAGACCTGCCCGCGGTAGCAGCTTTTGCAGAGGAAGAAGACCTTGTCGCAGCGCCGACAGGTGATGGTCTCGAGTGTGTCCATGTCCCCGCTCCCGTCGGAGCGGGTCGTGGTGGACACTGAGGCTCGTCAGTGTCATGACGTCTTCTGTCTGTCCGCGTCCCCGCGGAAGACAGGAGGGTCCGGAATGCCGTCCGGACCCTCCACCATCTGCCCCCTGCCGACAGAATCTATATGTACGACGTCAAGCGCCCTCTGGCGACGGTGCTGATGGTGGTCTCGAGAGCGTCGAGGTGGATCACTTCTTCCCGCCGCCTCGCCGCCGGTGGTGGTCAGCGCAGGTGGATCACTTCACCGCCGCCACGTGGCCCTTTTCTGACCGGCGCTGACA
>CAYNGG010000357.1:0-4569 GCA_964396575.1 uncultured Desulfobacteraceae bacterium
AATTACGAATTACGAATTACGAATTGATCATTGTTAGAACACTCCGCCGGACGGCGGTGGATTGCATGTCGTCGTCCGTTGGGCCGGCCCGCCGTCGATCAGCGGGAAAAAGACATGGAACCGGGCCCCTTCCCCCGGCGTGCTCTCGACCTGGACCTCGCCCCCGTAGTCCTTGATGATGCCGTGAACCACGGACAGTCCGAGGCCGCTGCCCTTGCCCGGCCCCTTGGTGGTGAAATAGGGGTCGAAAATCCGTTCCTGGATTTCGGGGTCGATGCCGTGGCCGGTGTCGGCGACGGTGAGGCGGGCATACCGGCCGGGCCGGAGCCCCTGGATTTGGGGGGCGGCCACCTCGTCGAGCCGGACGGTCAACCGTCCCCCGTCGGGGGCCATGGCATGGTGAGCGTTGGAGCAGAGGTTGACCACGATCTGGTGGACCTGGGAGGTGTCTCCCCGGACCGGGGGTAGGGCATCATCCACTGCTACGTCGAAGGTCACGGTTTCCGGGACGGTGGCCCGGAAAAACCGGAGCGCCTCCTGGATCACCGGCTGGAGCCGGAGCGGGGTCTGGACCGGCCGGCCCCGCCGGCCCACCGTCAGGATTTGCTGGACCAGGTCCCGGGCCCGGAGTGCCGCGTTGACGATCTCATTGAGGTACCGCACGGTTCGGCTGTCGCCTGATACGGCGTCCATGGCCATTTCGGCGTATCCGACGATGGGAAAGAGGATGTTGTTGAAGTCGTGGGCAATCCCCCCGGCCAGGGTCCCGATGGACTGCATTTTCTGGCTCTGGCGGACTTGAGCGGCCAGAAGCTCCTTTTCCCGCTCGGCCCGGCGACGGGCCCGACGCTCCTCGAGGGAGCAGAGGGCAAAGGCGATATCGTTGGCCACTTCCTCGAGAAGCAGGCGTTCGTCGTCGCCGAACCCGGCCTTCTCATCGGTCTCCACCACCAGCACCCCGATGGGGCGGCCTTCCCAGTCCTTGAGCGGGCAGGCCAGCCCGGCGCCGAAACTGGAGACATCCGAGGTTTTGGAAACCTCGGAGGTCTCTTTGTTGAAAACCTCGGAGGTCTCTTTGTTGGAAACCTCGGATGCCTCTAAGCTCCGGCCGGTCTCCACCGCCCGCCGGACATGAGGCGGGACGGCCGGCTCGGGGGCATCAGGGGAATCGGTCCCGAACCGGAGAACGCCCTCGATTATCCGCCCGATCCGGGTTCCCACGTAACCCACTTCGGTGGAGAGAATCTCGCGGGCCCCCTGGATGAGGGCCTCGGGGGTCTCCACCCGGGTGATCAGCTTGTCCACGTCCCGGATGCCCTTCAAAACCCGGTTCAGGCGGACAATCTCCCCCTCGTAGAGGATCTGCTCGGTGAGGTCCTCGATGATCAGAATAGCGCCGATGGTCGTCTCCCCCTCAACCGCCGGGTAGATCCGGACGTTCTGAATCATCCGGATATTCTCTTTCTCCCGCTGGAGGTCGATGGGCACCAGATACCGGTGAAAGGCGGGAGAGAGGAGAAACGGCTTGCCGTGGGCGATGCAGTCCCGGATATAACGGTCCTTGCCCCGGTCCTCGATCTCCGGGTAGAGCGCCGTCAAGGGGGTTCCCAAAACATAAGCCGCCTTGGTTCCCGTATGGTTTTCCATCCACCGGTTCCAGAGAAGAATCCGGCCCTCGGTGTCGAGGATGATGATCCCCAGGGAGAGCCCTTCAGTCAGAATGCCGGGAAAGGCGGCTTCCCGGATGCGGTCAATCAGATCGGTTTCGCTCATAGCGACGTCAACCGTCCCACCAGGGTGTGAAAATCCTGGAAGCTGAGAAGAAAGAAGAGGTAGCCCTGGATGTCGTCGGTCTCGATGGTGATGGCGGTCTTGAGGATCACCGCCTTTTCGAAGCTCTCCAGCTCCCGGACCAGGTTTCGGAAATAGGTCTCCGAGATCTCGAGGGTGACGTGGGGCATGGAGAACCGGAACCGGCCTTCGATGAAATTCCCGATGGTGGCCAGGCAGGCCCCGAGGATGATGTTGCCGATCTCCTGGAGGGTCGCCATGTCGGTCTTGCTCAGGCTAGTGCCCCGCCCCCGGCCGTCCTTGAGGATCGCCCGGAGCAGGGAGACGGAGCATTCGGTGGTGTAGAAGAGGAGTGCCCGGCCGTCCACGGACCCGTGGAAGTCCTGGGAGATGTAAACGCCCACGGTTCCCACCTCCTGGCGGATATAGACCGGGACCTCCGCGATATCGAGGAACCTCACCTCCGGCGTCCGGATGATGACCCGGGTGCCGGCCAGGTCGGACAGGGCGCTGGCCGCGTCCCCGATCCCGATGTTGATGATCTCCCGGATGATGTCTTCGCCCTGGGCATCAATCATCGGACAGGACCTTTTTCAGGAGCTCGGCCAGGTCGTCCGGAGAGGCCGGCTTGGCCAGAAAGCCCCTGGCCCCGGCCGCCTCGGCATCCTCCCGCCGGTATCGCTGCTTATCGGTTGAGCAGACCACGGTTTTCGCATCGGCGTCCCGGGACAAGACATCCCGGATGACATCCATCCCGTCCATGTCCGGCAGGAGGAGGTCCACCAGACAGAGATCCGGGCCATGGGCCGAAAAGGCTTCGAGGGCCTCGGCCCCGGAGGCCGCTTCCAGGGCCGCGTACCCCTCCGCTTCGATGATGCGGCGGTGAATGCCGCGGGTAAACGCCGAGTCGTCAACGATGAGAATGGTTTTCATGAGTCAAGCTCCTTCAGATTACAGGTCGGTTCGGCCACGACGGCTTTTCCCGTGGTGGATGATGTCGTTTATCAGTCGGTGCCGGGGTCTTCCAGAACCCGGATCGGGTCCACCACCAGGACGATCCGGCCGTCGCCCAGCAGCGATGCCCCGGAGATGATCTGAATCCCCCGGAAGAACGGCCCGAGGGGCCGGGTGAGGATTCCCTCCCATCTGATGATCCGTTCAACCGCCAGCCCCAGTTGCCGCCGGCCCATCCGAATCACGATGATGGGGACCTCGCCCGACGGGTCGCCCCGTCGCAGGGACCGGACCGGCCGCCGGTTCAGGATATCGGCCAGCGGAGCGAGCATCAGGGGGGAGCCGTCGGGGGCGATCCGCTCCCGGCCGTTCAACGTCCGGATGGCATCCCGCCGGACCCGGAGGGTTCTCATCACCGAGGAGATGGGCAGGGCATAAACCGTCCCGTCGGCTTCGGCGAGCAGGGCATCGGTGATGGCCACTGTCAGGGGAACGGCCAGGCGGATGGCACACCCGTCGCCCGGCGTGCTGGCGACCGTGACATTCCCCCCGATGAGCCGGAGGTTGCTCCGGACCACGTCAAGCCCGACTCCCCGGCCGGAGGTCCGGGAGGCCGAAGCGGCGGTGCTCATGCCGGGCAGGAAGACCAGGTCGAGGCATTCGGCCGGGCTCATCCGGTCGAGCTCCGCCGGAGCGACAAGCTCTTTCCGGGCCGCCGCCGTTCGGACCGCCTCCGGGTCGATCCCCGCCCCGTCGTCCCTCACCTCGATCACCACCCGGGGACCATCCTGCCGGGCCGACACCCGGATCGTCCCGGTTTCGGGCTTTCCGGCCCGGCGCCGGCGCTCGGGGGTCTCGATCCCGTGGTCCATGGCGTTCCGGATGATATGGACCACCGGGTCAGCCACCTGCTCGATGACCTTCCGGTCGATCTCGACCGCCTCGCCCTTTGTAATCAGGCGGACCGATTTCCCGCTGTCGTGGCTCAAATCCCGAATGATCCGGGGGAGCCGCTCGAAAAGCAGCCGCATCCGGACCAGCCGGAGCCGCATCACGTCGCCGGAGAGCTCGGCGGCGATCCGGTCGATCCCGGCCGCGGCAAGTTTCAACCCTGACCGGACCGCGGCCGCGCCCCCCGGCGCGTCCAGATGGTCCACCATCTCGATCAGGGTGTTTTTGGCGATGGCCAGCTCGGCGATCCGGTTGATGAAGCCATCCACCCGCTCAGGGGCCACCCGGAGCTCCCGGTCGAAGGTTTCGGCCACCGAAGCCATGCCTTGAGGGGCGCGGGGTGGGTCGGCCCGTCCCGGCTCAGGCCTTGCCGGGGCGCCGGCCGCTTCAGACCCCCGGGGTTTCCAAAGTTTTGGAAACCCCGGAGGTCTAACGGCGGCCTCCTGACCCGTCCGCTCCATCCGCTCCAGGAGCCCGCTGACGTCGGTCTCGACGTAGGTTTCGGAAAGGACCCCGTCGTTCATGGCCCGAAGGCGGTCCAGGGCTTCGAGGCAGACCTCGACGATGGCCTCGGTGACGGGGAGCTCGCCCCCCCGGACGGCGTCCATGAGGTCCTCGAGGTCATGGGCGAGGGAGGTCATGTCCCGGAGTCCCAGGTAATCGCTGTTGCCCTTGACGCTGTGGACCGCCCGGAAGGCCGAGGCGATGGCCTCCGGGTGGGCCGGCTCGGCCTCCAGGGTCATGAGCATCCGCTCGAAGGTGTCGAGATGGTCCGCCACCTCCGCGTGGAACTGCCGCTTCATCTCCGGGGTGATCAGCGCGCTCAGGTCGCGGCGGGTCATCGGAACCCTCCGCGATCAACAATCAAAAATC
>CAYNGG010000358.1:0-4531 GCA_964396575.1 uncultured Desulfobacteraceae bacterium
CCGGGTGACTCCGGTGCCGAAGCGGCTGTTGAGTGGAGTGGATAGTGGATAGTGGCTGGTGGATAGTGAAAATCGGTGAAAAGATGGTCGCAAGACACTATCCACGAGCCAGTATTCACTGTTGTCCTGGCGCAAACGGGAGCAACGACGAAAATCTTTCCCGCGGTTCGGATTGGTCTCCTCAACCGCGGAAAGGATTTGTTCCCGGATGCGCCAACCCTGGAAAAGGCCCCGGGCGTCCGATCACCGAAAGGCTCGGAGGGCTTACCGGATGCCCTGCCAGCGGCCGGGGCCTTTTCCTTCACTTTTTAACGGCATCCGGCGGAAAAGGCAATGCCGAAGATGTACGAATCGACAGTTGGCGTACCCCTGAACCGGTCGTCCGACCGATCTTCAGGCTTTTGCAAACCGTTCAACGGAAAAGGAGGACTCAGATGTTGAAAAGGCTTTTGGTAAGTTGGATCGTGGCGATTTGGATTCTGTGCTCGGGGGCCATGGCACTGGCGGGGGCACACCATGGCATGGAACACGAGGGGGCTTCGGAAAAAGGGCCGGCCATCCTCCTGGTGACCTTCGGGACTAGCATCCCGTCCGCCCAGGCGGCGTTCGACAACATCGAAGAAGCGGTCAAAGCCGAATTCCCGGGCGTTCCCGTGAAATGGGCCTATACCTCTTACATCATTCGGGAGAAACTGGCCAAATCGGGGCGGGAGCTCGATTCGCCGGAGGTGGCTCTGGCCAAACTGATGGATGAAGGCTACAGCCGAGTGGCGGTCCAGTCGCTCCATATCATGCCCGGCGCGGAATTTCACGACCTTCGGATTTCCGCCGGGGCATTCAAGGGGATGACGGACGGATTTAAACAGCTCCTGGTGGGCTATCCGGCGCTTTCCACATCCGAAGATTTATCCAAAGCGGTGGATGCGATCTTCAGCATTATCCCCAAAGAACGGAAACCGGATGAGGCCGTGGTGCTCATGGGCCACGGGACCCATCATCCGTCCAACACGGTTTATGAAGCGATGATGTACCGGCTCCAGCGCCGGGACCCCAATGTGTATATGGGAACCGTGGAGGGAACCCCGAGCCTGAAAGACGTCAAAGGGATGCTCCTTTCAAAGGGCGTGAAAAAAGCCTATTTATTGCCTTTCATGTCCGTGGCCGGGGACCATACCGTCAACGACCTGGCCGGCGACGAGGACGATTCCTGGAAGCGGGTCCTGACCGGGGCCGGCATCCAGTGCGTGCCGGTCATCAAGGGGCTGGCGGAATACGATGCGTTTGTCGATATCTGGCTGGATCATTTGAAGGTGATCATGGCGCACATAAAGTAGGGCGAAGCAATGCTTTGATTGGAAAAACCGTTGTTTTGTGTCTTGATGAAGGCCGGTCTGAAGGGCCGGCCTTCTGTTTGGATTCAAGTTCACTTTCATCAGGAGGATAAGGGTATGAAACGGGGAATCGGGATTCTGTCATGTCTGATCATGGGCGGCGTTATCATGGCATTTCCAGCCTTTGCGGATTAAACACACCAGGTGGAAGGCGCCATGGACGTCAAGGGGCTCGATGATCGGATTCGTAGGATCGAAGAGGTGTTGGAAAAGTCGCCGCTTGGTGGAAAATGGGTGGATCGCGTCACCCTCAGCGGCGCGATCGAAGTGGAAGCGGGGTACGAAAGCATCGATTTTGCTGATTCCGCGTTGGACGATGAGAACGCCAGCGACCTGGTCCTGGCTACGGCCGAATTGGGCGTGGACGTTGCCATCGCCAAGCATGTTGGCGGGCATGTCCTCTTCTATTGGGAAGAGGACGAAAGCGACGGCGTGGACCTTGACGAAGGGTTCATCATCCTGGACGGCGGGGATGTCCTGCCGTTATACCTCAACATCGGCCGGATCTATGTCCCGTTCGGAAATTTCGAAAGCCATTTCATCAGCGACCCGCTCACCCTGGAGATCGGAGAGACTGGCGAGTCCGCCGTCAAGGCGGGGTTCATCAATGATTGGACCGAGATTAGCCTGTGCACCTATAACGGAGACGTTGACGAGATCGGGGATGACGATCACATCGGCGGGTTTTCGGCCGGCGCGGTCTTCAGCCTGCCCGAAGGCGTCGTCCCGGACATCGGTCTGTCGCTTGGCGGCTCCTACATCTCCAACATCGCCGACAGCGATGGGCTGGAAGGGGAGACCCCGGGTGAAGTCGAAGATCACGTGGGCGGCTTGGGGGC
Source organism: uncultured Desulfobacteraceae bacterium (assembly GCA_964396575.1). Lineage (GTDB taxonomy): Bacteria > Desulfobacterota > Desulfobacteria > Desulfobacterales > JAABSP01 > CAYNGG01. The sequence goes on from CAYNGG010000358.1 coordinate 2,231, forward strand.
CTTTTTGAGTCTGTCCTTTCAGGATCGGTTTTTTCTGGAAGCCGAATTCGTGACGGCCCTGGATCATTTTAAGGCCGGTGAGTTGAGCTTCGACGGCGGGGAGGAACGCGAGCCCAAGGCGTGGACCCTCGAATTCGCGGTCGCGCCCATGGAAGACCTGGAGGTGGCCGTCCGGTACGAGGGCTCGGACGACACGGGCGATTTTTTGCCCGAAGCCCAGCTCGGCGGAGTTGTGGCTTACGGGCTGTTTGAAAGCACATCCCTGGCCCTGGAGTACCTCCACGGCGAGTTTGAAAACGACGACGAGCGGGACCTGGTGACGGTACAGCTCGCCATGGAGTTCTGAGGCGAATGGTTTTTCGGTGGCGTGCGCCGTCCCTTTCCGCAAATCGGGCGGCGTATGGTTCTTGACAAACGGTCGGCTTTTCCTTATTCTCTTCAATCGCTTTTGAGTTAATAAAGGCTGGAGATAAAAGGCGTTTTGTCGAACCTCAAGACAGTCCGCGCCAGGAGGCCGGTCAGACCGGAGCGTTATGATACACCGAAATACCCTTTCCATCCTGATCGCCTTGGCCGCGTTATCCGCGTCCGCGGCGACCTCATGGGCGCATCCCCATGTCTTCATTGTCCAGCGGATTCAAGTGATGTTCGATGACGATGGGCTTGCGGGGGTGAAGATTCGATGGAAATTTGACGACATGTTCGCCAGCATGATCTCGGAGGATTACGACCGGAACCGGAACGGCCAGCTCGAGCCCGGGGAGGTTGATCTCGTCAAGGAAAATGCCTTCTCGAACCTGTCCCAATTCAGCTATTTCACTTTTATCAAAATCAATGATCAACCGTTTGAGGTGAAGTTCATCAAGGACTTTGACGCGCGTCTCACCGCCAACCGGCTCGAATATGAATTCTTCATCCCTTGTCATGTAAAGGCGACGGATCGCGCGAAAAAGATCGCCGTCGCCACCTATGATCCCACCTATTATTCGGCCATCTATTTTGCCAAGAACGCGCCGGTCTCCCTGGATTCGGCCGATGCCTTCGACGTGAAGACGTCGATTCAGGAAGATCCCGACAAAGCCATCTATTACGGCATGATCCATCCCTGGACGCTTTTTCTGGAGTTTCGATGGAAATCATGAGGCGTCTGGTGGCGCTGGCGATCCTTATCGGCGGCATCTGGGCGTGTGGCTCCCCCGCTGTTGCGAGCAATCCGTTCACTTCAAAGCCGGCCCCGCCGCCGGAAGCGCCGGCGCCGGTGATCAAAAGCCGATTTTTCGTCAAGATGGTCCAATGGCAGCATCACCTGAAGGAGCGGATGTCGGCCCTCGTCCGGAAGGCGAAAGCGGACGATCGATGGGGGCCGTTGATTCTGCTGGCAATGCTGGCCTTCCTGTACGGGGCCATCCACGCGGCGGGCCCCGGACATGGCAAATTCGTGGCCATTTCCTACATGGCGTCCCGGAACGCCGCCGTAAAGGCCGGCCTGCTGTTCGCCGTTATGGTTGCCGTGATCCACGGCGCTTCGGGCGTGGTGGGTGTGCTCGGATTGCGCTGGGTGATTCAGCGGGGCGTGGGGGAGACCCTGGCCTCCGTGACAACGACCACCCAAATCGTCAGCTTCGGACTGATCATCATCCTGGGAGTCGTCCTTGCCGCTAAAAACGGACGCGATCTGGTGGTCGAAACGCGGATTGTCAACGAACCGGCCCAGCCCCCGTCCAATCGGTTCGGGTTTCTGCCCTGGGCCGTTGCCATCGGGATGGTCCCCTGCCCGGCGGTCGTGATGACGATGCTCTTTTGCATGTCCATGGACGCCATGGGGCTTGGCCTGATCCTGGCGGCCTGCATTGCCTTGGGCATGGCGGTCACCCTGTCGGCCGTGACCACCGCGACGGCCCTGGGAAAAACCGGCATCCTGACATTGTTTCCATCTGAGAAATTACAAACCGCCGAGGCGTCGATCGGACTCCTGTCCGGCCTCGCCATCGCCGTTTTCGGAACCCTGTTTTTGACGACAACGCTGATGGTCCGGGTCTGACACCGGCGGAACGGGCCGGATCAGCCGGCCATGGCCCTGAAATAGAGCAGCGCGCCGTTTCTGGCCGGCAGGCTCTGGAAATCGAGGCCATGTTTTCGGCATAACTCCTCGATTTCGATTTCGGTTCGCAATGTGCCCCGGATAAGACTCCCGCGCTCGTTCCGTTCCGGCACGGGCGTGGCGCAGACCAGACGGCCGCCGGCGACCAACACTCGTCGGACTTCCCCGAACACCCGATCCGCGTCGCTGAAAAAGTTCAG
>CAYNGG010000359.1:0-4527 GCA_964396575.1 uncultured Desulfobacteraceae bacterium
CCATGACTCAACCCACCCAAGACATTCCGTCCGCCGACTCCCTCCGGGAAGCCATCTCCCGGTGGATGCCCTCGAGGCCCGCGACGGTGCCGCCGACGGTCCACACCGACAGCTCCGACTTCTTCCGGATCGACTACGGAGACGTTTTGGTCCTGTCCGGTATCCCTTACCTGATCCGGCAGAACGCCAAGGAAGGCCGGTTCGGCCTCGATGACGAAGAGAAGTTCTGGGTCAAGCGGTGCATCGACCTCGACACCGGCGAGCGGAAGATCATCAAGCTGGTCTTTCACGAGCGCTTTACCGCTCACATCGGCGGGATCGCCTTTGAGTGCTTCCGGAGTCCCCGGAAGGAGGCCCGGATTCTCGACCTCGTCCGGGATCACCCGAATTTCATGCAGGGCTGGTCCCAGGCCGACTCCGCCGGCAACGTCATCCGAGTCCTCGACGTCATCGCCGGCCGCCCCCTGTCGAACGTCGTCGATGACCTGACCGACGACCACGAAGCGTATTTCTTCGAACGGTTTCCCGGAATCTGCGACCGGTTCATCGAAAGCATCGAGGCGATCCGGTTTCTCCACGATCATAACGAAAAGCACGGCGACATCCGCCGGGACCACCTCTTTCTCGACCGGGAGACCGACCGCTACCGCTGGATCGACTTCGACTTCAATTACCGCCACCGGGAAAACATCTACGGATACGACCTGTTCGGGCTCGGCAACATCCTGATTTACCTGGTCGGCAAGGGGGATATCCGGCTGACGGCCCTGTCCAAGACGGACTCTCCGGCGCTGTCCCGGCTGACCGAAGGCGACGAGAACATCGTCTTTCACAACCGGGTCGCCAATCTCAAGGCCATCTATCCGTACATTCCCGAAGCATTAAACCGGGTCCTGCTCCACTTCAGCCGCGGCACTCACTGGTTTTACGAGCACACCACTCAGCTCATCGAGGACCTGGGGGCGGCCCGCGGCCTGCTCCCGGACCCGTCCGACCCAAACCGCTAGCCTTTCGAGGGGATACCCATGACCAGTCACGAGGATCATTTCAACAAAAACATTCTCATCGCCGTGGACGAATCCGACAACGCCCGGCGGGCGGTTTCCTACGTCGGCCGGATGCTCGGCGGGGTCGAGGGCTTTCAGGTGACCCTGCTCCACGTGATCAACGAGCCCGAGGAAGATTTCTTCGCCACCGACGAGGAACGGGACCGCTGGTTGGCCGATCACCGGGAAAAGATCGACGACCGGCTGGCCGAATACCGGCAAATGCTCATTGACAGCGGATTTCCCCCGGACTCCCTGGCGACCCGGACCCCGTTGAAATACTGCCCATCCCTGGCCCAGTGTATTCTGGCCGAGCGGGACGACACCCGGTACGGCACCATCGTCGTGGGACGGCAGGGCTTGTCCCGGAGCGAGGAGTTCCTCTTCGGCAGCGTCTCGAGCAAGATCGTCAACCACGCCCGGAATTGCACGGTCTGGGTGGTGGAATAGACGGACGACGGGATCGACGGGTCAGGCAGTGCGAACAAAAGCATGAACCTTTGACCATTGGAGGGCAATCTCATGGTAAAGCGGTTGACGGCCGTCTGTCTGATTATCCTCGGCCTGTGGGGCGGAGCGGTTTTTCCGGCCCACGGCGCCGACCCCGGCGATTCCTTTTCCCCCTATATCGAACCCCATCCCGACGGTCGGATCGACTGGGATGGCGGCCGAATCGACGGCGTGGGCAAAGGGTATCTTCACTTAAACGGCGGGTCCAGGCAGAAGGCCTACCGGGCGGCCCAGATGATGGCGCTTCAGTCCATCCTGAAGATCGCCGCCGGCGTCCGGCTGGATGATCGGGAAACCCTGAAGACGGTCGGCGGTGGCAAGGTGGCAATCCAGCTCAGGGGGCTCATCCGGTATGTGGAGCTTGAGCGGCGTTTTGTTCAAAACGTGGACCAGCCCTATTTCGAGGTGACCCGCCGGGCTCCCCTCAAAGGGATCGACGGGTTGACCGCCCGGTTGCTCGACCACTTCCAATCCACCCAGATCCCCTGGACCGGGTTTCCGCGGCCGGCCGATGGAGCGGAAACCGGCGACGAGATCGAAACCTGGCTGGTCCTCGATGCCCGGGGGCAAGACGTGGAGCCCGCGCTCTTTCCCCAGGTTCTCGACGAGGCCGGTGGAGTCCTCTACGAGGTGGATGATGTCGATCACGCCGCTTTGACCGAACGGGGGATGGCCCGATACGTCGTCTCCGACCTGCCCCCCGGCCAATTGGGGGCCGGCCGTTCGAGGCTCGAAGACCTGATCGAGCGGGTGGTCTTTGGCATCGCGAGCCCTTTACCCGCTTATGCCGAGGACAAGCCGGCGGGCGAAGACGGAAAACGGCGGCGGCGACGGCGCCAGTATGTCGTAAAAGACGTCAAGGCGGCGGAGGGTCTCACCAAAACCAATCTGGTGATCAGCGAAAGGGACGCCCGGGATCTGAAAAAGGTGAACGCGGCCTCGAAGATCCTGAAAAAATGCCGGGTTATTGTTGTGGTCAACAGCCCCTTGGGCGGGATCGAAGGGACCTTAAACGATCGGCTTTTCGCCGAAAGGGCGCCGAAAGCGCCATGAGCCAACGGAACGGCCGGATTGACCGGGCGCGGGTTGCCATCTCCGCCTTATGTGCGGTCCTGGCCGTCATCCTGGTCATCCTTGGCTACCGCTTGGGCGCCTTCCGGTGGGTCGATAACTACTTTTTCGACCACCACTTCAAATGGCGAGGCCCGTTAGAGACATCGGGAGAGGTGGTGCTGGTGCTCATGGATCAAAAGAGCGCCGCCGCCCTGGGCCGGGAAAAGGCATCCTGGTCCAGACACCAGATGGCCCTGGCCCTCGACCACCTCCGCGAGGCGGGCGCGGAGATCATCGGGTTGGACATGATTTTTATGGCTCCAGATCCCGATCCATCAGCGGACCGGGAGCTGGCCGCCGCCATGGACCGCTGCAACAATGTGGTCCTGGCGCGGGGCACGTCAACACAGTGGGGCGAGCTGGAAGCCATTTCCACCTTTCAGGAGATGGCCATCGGAGACGGGTTTATCAATTTTCTGCTCGATGAGGACGAGGTGCTCCGCCGGGTCCGTTATCTTCATGCCAAGCCACTGCCCGACGGTCACCTGGAGCTATTGCCATCCTTCTCGCTGGAGCTGGCCAGAACCTACCTCAACGTCGATTTCAATTTTGATTTCTCCGACGATGACCATCTGGTGATCGGCTCGGAGGGCGGCCCGCAACTGCGGATACCTTATCCGGAGCTGATCATCAACTATCACGGTGATTACCAGGTTTTTCCCCATATTTCCTATGTGGATGCGGTTCAAAATAGCTTCCCACCGGAGTGGGTGAACGATAAGCTGGTGATCATCGGCAGCAGTCTGTCCACTGAAAAGGACATTTTCAGCACCCCCTATACTCGGTTTTTAGAGCCATCCGGCGAGTACGAAGCGGTATTCGGAAGCGTGGTCCGGGATGTTCTGAGCGCCAAGGACATCGGTGTGGCCTGCCATGCTCACGCGGTGGAGACCATCTTGTCCCAACAATTCATCCAGAAGCTCCCGTCGGCCTATGTAATGGCGTTGATCGGCTGCCTGGCGATCATCGGCACCATTTTCTACCTGCCCCGGATCGGCATTATCGGCGCAACCGGGTTTCTCATTGGAAGCCTGGGCCTGATCGTCGGGGCGGGTCATCTGGCCTTTTTACAAAGCCGAATCTGGGTCCCCATCGCGCCGCTCATGGCCATTCTTTCGCTTCAATATTTGAGCGGGGTCATCGTCCAGAAGATCTTCGAGCAGCGCCGCGCCTCATTCGTCACCAGCCTGTTCGGCAAATTCGTCTCTTACAGCGTGGTGGATGAGCTGATCAGGGGGAACCTGGAGCTGGATCTGGCGGGTCGGCACCAGGAGCTGACCATGCTCTTCTCCGATATCCGAGGATTTACAACCATCTCCGAGCGCCTCGGGGCGAAAGAGACCGGCGAGCTCCTCAATCACTATTTTTCCAAGATGGTCCCGATCGTTTTCAAGCATCAGGGTACCCTGGACAAGCTCATCGGCGATGCCATCATGGCCTTTTTCGGCGCGCCCATTCATTACGAGGACCACCCGATCAAGGCCGCCGAAACCGCCGTCCACATGCTTGACAGCCTGAAAAAGATGCAACGGGAGGCGGCGGTCGAGGGGATCTCGGATCTCAGGATCGGCATTGGCCTCAACACCGGCTTGGTTACCGTGGGAAACCTCGGCAGCAGCGACTTCATGGACTACACGGTGATCGGGGACGCCGTCAATCTGGCCTCCCGGCTGGAGGGGCTCAACAAAATATACGGCACCAAGATTCTACTCTCGGAAATCACCGCCGACCAGCTCGACGATCGGTTCCTGCTCCGGGAATTGGACCGCGTGAAGGTGAAGGGCAAGGAAACGGCGGTCACCATCTATGAGCTGATGGGATACACCGATGCCATGGGGACGGATGCGGGGGCGCTGGT
>CAYNGG010000360.1:0-4516 GCA_964396575.1 uncultured Desulfobacteraceae bacterium
GATTGATGATTGATGATTTTTCCGTGATTGGTGCTCCGAATCACGCTTTTAACTTCACACTTCACACTTCACACTTCAAACGGGCATAAGGAGGTGTCATGGAAGACTGTATCTTTTGCAAAATCGTTAAAGGTGAGATCCCGAGCACCCGGATTTACGAGGACGACCGGGTCTTCGCGTTCGCCGACATCAACCCCATCACCGACGGCCACATCCTGATCATTCCCAAGGTCCACGCCGAAAACATCTTCGAGATGTCGGCCGACGACATGGCGGCGGTGGCCCATGCCGCCAAAAAGCTGGCCCACGCCATCCGGGAAGCCCTGAATCCCGACGGGATCGCCTGCCTTCAGCTCAACGGCCGGGGGGTCAACCAGGTGGTGATGCACTACCACTACCATTTGATTCCCCGAGCAAAAGGCGGCCCGGAGCTGACGATGACCCAGTGGGAGCTCAAACCGGGGGACATGGCGGCCATCTCGGCGACGGCCGACCGGATCATCGCGGCTCTGGCGGAATAGGCGCCGGACGCCGGAGGGAGCGCGGTCACGCCGTCGCAACTAAAGACCTCCGAGGTTTTGAAAACCTCGGAGGTCTTTGTATTCGGGGCAAGGCTCCCGTTGGCGGGGGTTTCATCGCCCCCGGCGCCAAGTGTGTGTCAGGTTCAACCGGGGGTAGCGCGGTCACGCCGGGGCGTGACCGTCACGGAGGTCAGGTGGTCTTGAGGATGGCGATGATCTGGTCGATGGACAGCTCCGCTTCGGCCCGCTCATCGACATCCTGGGGGCAGATCATCATCATGAAGTAGGGCAGGTCGCTGATGGCAAAGCGCCGGAGCACGGCCTTGTCCGTTAAGTTGATATCCAGGGAGATGTTGTTGGCGTCCGACTGATCGAGCAGCCGGCCGGCCTTTTCCAGGGCATCCCCCAGGACGATGGTGAAGGCGGCGATGGCATCGTCTCCCACCGGGCTGTTGTAAACCGCCAGGGGCAGCCCGTTGCCGTCGGCGATGACCGCTCCCTGGAACCCGCCCCGCTTGCACATGGCATAGAGGGTGTTTTCCAGCCGGTCCCCCCGGTAGTGGCCTTCCGACGGCCGCGGCAGCTCCGGTCCGGGCGCGGGCGACGACGATCGTCGTCGAGGCGCGGGCGTTGGCCGTCCGGCGGCGGTCCGGGGGGCCGCTGGAGCCCGTCGGAGCGCCCCGGAGAAGCCGACGGCCGACTGGGCCACCAGCTCGTCGAACAGCTTGACCGCCTCCTGAATCTCAGAGGAGTCCTTCAACGTCTTCATCGGTCTTCCCTTTCTGTTGCTCGTTGAGCTCCCGGGTCTTGAGCTCCATGGCCAGGTCCATGTAGGCCCGAGCCGCCTCGTCCGCCCCGGGGATCATCCCCACCGGCACCGACCGGAGACTGGCCCGCTCGAAGCTGTCGTCAAAGGGGATCACCGTCTCGAAAAAGACGCTCGGCGGAAAGTCCGCCCGCAGCTCCGAAAGCATCTCGGCCTCCGCCTCGGTGTGCTCGTACATGGTAGCCACGAGCCCTTCGAGCCGGAGGTCGGGGTTGATCTTTCCCCGGATTTTCTGGGTCAGCTTGAGAAAGGCCGGGAGGGTCTTGACGGTGATGGCGCGGCAGGTGAGGGGCAACAGGACGCCGGCGCTGGCCCCCAGCAGCGACGTGGTCAGGCTCCCGATTCCGGCCGGCGCGTCGATGAAGGTGTAGTCGTAGCCGTCGGAGATGGCCCGGATCACCCGGGCCAGGCTTCCCTTCCGGGCCTCCGCCTCGAAGTGGAAGACGTCCTCGGGCCGGTCCGCCCCGACCCCGACCACCCCCATGGTCTTGTCCTTGGTGGTGATGACCACGTCTCCGGGCTTGGCGTCGCCCCGGAGGAGGTTCACGAGGCCCTTGTCAGTCCGCTTTTTCAGATTGCTGGCGATGGCCATGGCCCCCTGGGGGTCGGCGTCCACCAGCAGGACCCGCTGGCCGAAGCGGCTCAGGCTGAATCCCAAATTGAGAGCGGTGGTGGTTTTGCCCACCCCGCCTTTGTGGCTCGCCACGCAGATGATTTTTCCCATCGCTATCTCCGTTGCCCTCCGCCCGTCAGGAGACGAGCTTGAGTTTTCCCTGTCTCGAGGCTTTGATCAGCTCCCGGACATTCTCCTTGAGATCGCCGTCCATAAGGGTCACCAGGTCTATAAATGGCATCGGGGGGCCGCCGGCAAAGGGCTCGAGGTCCTCGCCGGCCCCGCCCAGGACCTTCACGGTGCGGCCCTCGGCCTTGGTCCGACGGATCAGATCCCGGACCTCGTCCACCTCGGCCAGCACCCCCATCAGGACCGACATGAGTGATTCCGGGACCTTGGTGATGTCGGCGGGGAGGATGTTGAACTTGACCGAAAACCCGCCCCGTTCAAGCAAAAAGAGCCGCTTGAGGGCCGCCTTCCCGGTAAATTCCCCCTGCCGAACGTGAACGAGGTAGCCGTCCTCCACGCAGGCCTCGGCGTCCATCCCGGGCATGAGGATGGTGGCGGTTTTGGATCCGAGGTCCATGCTCTGGAGCAGCTCCGAAAGGCCGACATCGGCCAGGTCCCCGTCCATCATCCCCTCGGTCCGCTTGTACCGGGCCGTCCGCCGGAGCACGGCGGTGATCCGGGCCAGCAGCTCCGCCTTGTTGAACGGCTTGGTGATATAGTCGTCGGCCCCCTCCTTGAGACCCCGGATCTTCAGATTGTCCCGGTCCAGCGCCGTCAGGAAGATCACGGGGACATCCCGGTGCTCGGGGTCGTTGCGAATCCTCTCGAGGGTCTGGAAGCCGTCCATCCCCGGCATCTGGATATCGAGCAGAACCAGATCAGGCCGCTCCGCCGCCAGCATCCGGAGCCCCGACTCCCCGTCGGTGGCCGACAGGGTTTCGTAGCCCGACAGCTTGAGGTATTCCCCAATGATCATGTGCTGGGAGCTATCGTCGTCGATGATCAGTATCCGATAGGTGCCCACACCGTTCCTTCCCGTTTCCACCCACCTTGCCTGACGGCGGTCGGCCGTGTCCTATTCGGGGATCGCAAAGGCATCGGCCATCTCATCGACCCCGCAGGTCAGCCCGTCAACCCAGTCGATAAACTGGCCCACCAGCTCGCGGTTGCCCAAAACCGCCCCGTGCTGAGGAGCGATTATCTCGATGTCCAGGGTTCGGACCATGTTCACCCACATTTTCAAGGCCTTGGCCGTGGGCATGTACCGTTTGTGAAATCCTTCCATGAGCTCCACGTGGGCGTCGAAGTCCTCCACGAAATCATAGGTCTGGCCCAGGGATGCCCCCAGATCCCCGCTGTAAAGAATCTTCGAGACGGGGTCATAGATCTGGAAGTTCCCGGCGGAGTGAAGAAAGTGAGCCGGCAGGATCTTCAGCCCGACGCCCCCCAGCCGAAGGGTCAGCCCGCTATCGGGGATGGGCTTGATCCGCTCCATCACGAGCTTGTCCACTCCAAAATGGGGGATAAAGCGCATCCAGACCTCGGAAAGGTGGGCCTCGGCGTCGGTGACCATCAGCCAGCCGTTGGCCGCCGCCACGATGTCCGGATCCTGATGGGAAAAGAAAATGTGTTTCAGCTCGCTCACCGGCAGCACGGCGGTCATCTCCGACAGGAGCCGCGAGTAAACCTTGTGGCCGCCGGGGTCCAGCAGAATCCCCTCGTGGTCGTGGACGATGATGTGCTGGTTGGACTGGACCATCGCCCCGGTCGCCAGGTCGTTGAACATGACATTGCAGTGGGAATCGGACTTGAATAACGAAATCATTTCGCCTCCCGGATTCGTCGGGTTTGCGTCAGGACAGGAGGTTTTTGACTTCCTCGGCGGCTCGGGACAAATCGAGGAAGATCAGTCCCAGCTTGGCGTCCTTCCGTGCCATGGCCAAAAGAGCGGCATAAGGCCCGGCGTGCATGATGATGGCATAGCCGTTTTCTCCTTTGACAAAGATCTGCTGGAGCTCGCCCCGCTTGAGCTCGGCGGCGGTCCGGCTGCCCATGGACAGCATGGCGGCGCTCATGGCCGCGATGTGGTTTTCCTCGAGCCCCTGGGGGAGGGAGCTGGCGATGATCAACCCGTCTTCGGAGACCACGGCGCAGGCCTCGATGTCGGCGGAGCTGGCCTGAAGCTTGGACAGCGCATTGTTCAAATCATCGGTGCGTGACATGAATTGCCTCCTTCTTATCGTAAAAATCGGTATCTGACCCGGCTGCCCGCCGGAGAACCGGGCGGCCGCGTGTCAATACGCCGGCCGTCGGACTATTCGGGGACGGCGTAAGCATCACCCATGGCGTCGGCCCCGACGGTCAAGCTGTCCGCCCAGTCAATGAACCGGGCCGACATGGCCCGGTCCATGAAGACCGCGCCGTGCTGAGGCGCGATGATATCAATGTCCAGGGAGCGGGCCATCCGGACCCACATCTTTATCGCCTTGGTGTTGGGCATGTAACGGACGTGAAACCCCTCCATATAGCGGATGTGAGCGTCGAAGT
>CAYNGG010000361.1:0-4473 GCA_964396575.1 uncultured Desulfobacteraceae bacterium
CCGACCAGCCCCACCGGATGGAGTACCGGCGGCTCACCCGAGCCTGACGGCAGCGGCTACCGGTCGGTGTAAGCCTGGGCGTTTCGGACCAGGTTCATGAATTCCGACCGGTAGCCAAAGGGGTCCTCGCCCCGGCCTTCCCGAGACAACCGGAGCACGAGATCGTAGTCGGCGTTTCCCCGGTGGGCCGAATCCCGCAGGAGCATCCCGAAGGCGGCCACCGACGAGGCAAACCGGAAGTCCTCGCTGGTCCCTTCTAAAGGAACCCCGACGTCCCGGACCGCCAGCCGCAGCTCCCCGGTTTCGTCCCGGTCCGGGTCCTTGTAACGGACCCGGACGGTAAAGCACTCGCCGCTGTCGGCCGCGGCCGTGGACGGACGCTGGCCCTGGTATTTCAGGGACGGAGAATCAGGGGCGGCGCCGCCGTCGGCCGGAATCAGCTCGTAAAGGGCGGTGACGGCCTGGCCCGACCCCAGCTCTCCGGCGTCTTTCTGGTCATCTTCAAACTCCTCGGGCCGCATCCGGCGGTTTTCATAGCCGATGAGCCGATACGCCCGGACCTGGCGGGGGTTGAGCTCCACCTGGACCTTGACGTCCCTTGCCACGGTGATCAGCGTCCCGCCCATTTGGTCCACCAATACCTTTCGGGCCTCGGTGATCGAGTCGATATAGGCGTACATCCCGTTGCCGTGGTCGGCCAGCGATTCCATGGCCGCGTCATTGAGGTTCCCCGTCCCGAACCCGAGGACCGTCAGGTAGATCCCGGTCTTCGCCTTTTCCTCGATGAGGCGGGTCAGCTCCCCCTCGGAGGTGATCCCCACGTTGAAATCCCCGTCCGTGGCCAGAATCACCCGGTTGATCCCTCCGGATATCCGGTTCTCTTGAGCCACCTGGTATGCCAGGCGGATGCCTTCGCTGCCGTGGGTGGGGCCTCCGGCGCCCAGGGCCTCCAGGGCGTTCTGGATGCGTGGACGGTTGCGATCGGTGACCGGCGTCGAGGGGAGCACCAGACCCGAGGCCCCGGCGTAAACCGCCAGGGCTACGCGGTCCCGGTCGGAGAGCCGGCGGAGCAGCAAACTCATGGACCGTTTGAGCAGCGGGAGCTTGTCAGGCGCCTCCATGGACCCCGAGACGTCCAGGAGAAAGACCAGATTGGCGTCGCCCCGCTCCGATTCCGGAACCTCCCAGCCTTTGATGCCGATCCGGGCCAGACGGTGGCCGGGGTGCCAGGGACAGGGGCCGATCTCCGGGGTGATGGAAAAGGGGTAATCCCCCACCGGCTCCGGATACCGGTAACTAAAATAGTTGACCATCTCTTCGATCCGGACGGCATCGGCCGGCGGCATTCGGCCGTCGAGGAGAAACCGGCGGACGTTGGCGTAAGATGCCGTGTCCACGTCGATGGCAAAGGTGGACAGCGGGTGCATCTCGACGCTTTGAAAGTCGTTTTCCGGGAGATGAGCGTACTCCTCGGTGTTCCAGTCCACGGATGGAGCGTGCATCTCTCCGATGGGGCGCTGGGCCATGGAAACCATTGACTCCGAGCTGCCGACGAAAAGGGATTCTTGACTCACCGTCGGACCGCAGCCGGCAACCAGCAGGCAGAAGATCAGGATGGCGGCGGCTGTGAATCGGCCGGAATCGAGGGGCGATGCAGGGGCCATGATGTTTTCCTTTCGAGGCGGAAATCCGACGGTCGGGCGCGAGATCCGGCGCCGACCGGGCTATCCGCCGAGGTAGGCCTTTTTTACGTCCGGGTTTTCCAGAAGCTCGGCCGACGGTCCCTGGAGCACCAGGTGACCGCTTTCGAGCACATAACCCCGCTGAGAAAATTTAAGGGCCAAGCGGGCGTTCTGCTCCACCAGCAGGATGGTGGTTCCCTCCTCGTTGATCTCCTTGAGGGCGGCAAAGACGCTCGACATCAAAATAGGGGCCAGCCCCATGGACGGCTCGTCCAGGAGCATGATCCGCCGGCCGCTCATGAAGGCCCGGCCGATGGCGAGCATCTGCTGCTCCCCGCCGCTCAGGGTCCCGGCCTTCTGCTCGATCCGCTCCTCCAGGCGGGAGAAGATGGAAAAGACCCGGCTGATGTCCTTTTCGATCTGATCGATGTCCCGCCGGGCAAAGGTGGCCAGGCGGAGGTTTTCCATGACCGTCAGGTTTCCGAAAAGTCGCCGGCCCTCGGGGACGTGGGAGATCCCGAGCCGGGAGACCACCTGATCGGCGGGATACCGGAGCAGGTCCTCTCCCATGAAGGTCATTTTCGAGCCCGGCTCCACCGGGATCATCCGGGAGATGGCCCGGAGAGTGGTGCTCTTGCCGGCCCCGTTAGCCCCGATGATGCAGACGATCTCCCCTTCGTCAATGGAAAAATCGATGCCGTGCAGCGCCTTGATCCGGCCGTAGGATACCCGCAGTTGTTCGACGGTCAGAAGCATTATTCCACCACCTCCTTGCCGAGATAGGCATCGATGACGTCGGGGTTGTTCTGGATCTCCTCGGGGGTTCCCTCGGCGATCACCTCGCCAAAGACGAGGGTCTGGATCATCTCGCAGAGCTCCATGACCATCTTGAGGCGGTGCTCGATGAGGAAGATCGCCAGGTTCAGCTCCTCGCGGACCCGCCGGATGATCCGCAACATCTGGATGAGCTCCTCGGGGTTCATCCCGGCGGTGGGCTCATCTAGAAACAGGATCTTCGGCTCCGTGGCCAACGCACGGGCCATCTCCACCCGGCGTTGAGCCCCATAAGGGAGGTTGACCACCAAGTGATCGGCAAGGTGGGTGATTTGCATCATCTCCAGCAAACCCATGGCGGTCGCCTCGATCTGGGCCTCCTCACGGTGCCGCCGGGGGGTGCCGAAAAAGGCCCCGATAAGGCCGTAGGTGATCCGGGCGTACCGGGCCATCTTCACGTGCTCCAGAACCGTCATGTGGCGCCAGAGCCTCAAATCCTGGAAGGTCCGGCCCAAACCCCGGGCCGCGATCTGGTGAGGTTGCAGGCCCACGATGTTCCGGCCGTCCAGGGTGATCGTTCCCTCGGTCGGGCGGTAGATGCCGGTGATCAGGTTGAAGACCGTGGTTTTCCCGGCGCCGTTCGGGCCGATCAGTCCGCGGACCTGGCCGGGCTCGATTTCCAGGTGGTACTGGTGGACGGCCCGGAGCCCGCCGAAGTAATGGGTCATGTTCTTAATTTCGAGGAGCGGCATCTCAAACCCCTCCGTCGCGTTGCCGTTTCGGCCGGAGGACCTCCCGGACGTTAAGCTCCCGAAAGGCGATGAGGCCGGTGGGGCGGAAGATCATCACCAGGATGAGCAGCAGGGGGATGATGATCCACTTGAAGATCTCCAGGGGGCGCAGGGCCTCGCTCAGGAGGCTCAGGCTCACCCCTCCCACGATGGAGCCATAGACGGAGTTGAGTCCGCCGAGATAGACCATGGCCAGAACCTCGGCCAGCTTCTGAATGCCGAAGGTGCTGGGGTTGACGTACCGGAGCACATGGGCGAACAGCCCCCCGGCCACCCCGGCCCAGAAGGCGGCGAACATGAAGGCGATGATCTTGGTCCGCCGGGTGTTGACGGTCATGGCGTCGGCGGCCACCTCATCATCCCTCACCGCGTTCAGCGACCGGCCTAAAGTGGACCGGACAAAGTTGTTGATGATCCAGATGCAGAGCACGGTCCAGATAAAGACCGTGGGCAGGCCGGCGTAATCGGGCTGGCCGCCCAGGCCCCGAGGCCCGCCCACCAGCTCCATGTTCTCGATCATCGACTTGACGATGAACATGAACGCCAGGGAGATGATCGCCAGGTAGTCTCCCCGGGTCCGGAAGGATGGAATGGCGATCACCAGGGCGCCCAAAGCGGCCATGAACCCCCCGGCCACCAGGGCCAGCGGGAAAACAAAGGGCCCCATGGCCTCGGCGAGGAGCGCATCGCCGAAAATCCGGTCGTCGGCAAAAAACAGGAGCGTAACCACCGACGCGGCATAGGCCCCCAGGGCCATGAAGCCCGGATGGGAGCAGGAAAACTCGCCCATGTACCCGTTGATGACGTTCAGGCTCAAAGTCAGCATCACGGCGATGAGGGTGAGCTTCAGGGTCAGAACCCGGTAAGCGCTCACGTCGCTCCAGATGTGGAGGATAAGGTACAGCAGCCCAAGGTGGATAACCACCGGGACTGAAATGGGAAGCCGGATCAGCCGGTCAGCCAGCCAGTCCGTCGGACTCCGGAAAAGCCTCCCCACCGCAAGGATGGGGATGAAGTACATAAGGGCAACAAAAATGAGCACCCGGGGGATCAGCAGAGGGGTTTTCAGCATGATCAGGCAGCCGAACAGGGCCGGGATCTTGGCCAGGCCAATCGCATGAGCCAGAGCCTCGCCCAGAAAGTGCTCGAGGATGACCGCCGCAAGCCCCCCAAAAAGCCAGCCCAGAAGGGGAATCCGGGCAAAGACGGTCCGCCAGATCCCGGCC
>CAYNGG010000362.1:0-4471 GCA_964396575.1 uncultured Desulfobacteraceae bacterium
TAAACCGGGGAAGCGCCGCCATCGAGCGGGGCTTCCCCGGTTTTTTTTGGGCCTCAAGCCAGCAGGGCCATGGCCGCCTTGAAGACCGTCTCCGGGGATGTCCGCGTCAGGCAAGGCCGCTCCGGGCAGCCCCGGTCGGCTCTTTCGAAGCAGGGAGGGCAATCTCCGGCCGGGCCGATAACGGCCACCCGGCGTCCCCGGGGCGCCCATCGGACCGGGTCCGAGGGGCCGAAGATGGCCACGGTGGGCAGGCCCAGAAAGGCGGCCAGGTGGGCGACCCCGCTATCGTTTCCAATCAGCCCGCCGCTTTTTTGCAGCAAGGTAACCAACGCCTCTGAAGATTCGAGCCGATGGACGGCGGCCGTTTCCGCTACCAGGTCCGCCGGCGGGTCGGCTTCGGCCGGTCCCAAAAGCAGCGCCGGATCGTACCCTGCATCCCGGAGCCTTCGGGCCAGGCGGGCAAAGTGTTTCGGGGGCCAGTTCTTCAATGGGCTCCCCGACCCCGGATGGATGAGCACTCGTCGAGGATCGAATTCGGCGGACCGCCGGTCGAAGAAGACCTCCGAGGTTTCCAAAATATTTGGAAACCTCGGAGGTCTTTCCCGCACGCATCGGAGGGCTTTCCCGCAACGGACCAGGCCGTCGGTCAGGTGATCGGCGGCGTGAATCGGCTTGCCTTCAGGCGGGCGAAACGGCAGGCAGTGAATCCGGTCCGGTCCGAGCCGCCGGCCCAGTCCATCCCGGAAGGCTTCGGAGTCGGTGAGGATGAGGGCGGTGGATTCGGGGTCGATGAGCCCGTCGGCCGCCGGATGGGGAATTCCGGCCAGCAGGGCCGAGACCGCCGGGGAATCCAGACGGAGATGGCGTTGGACGACGGCGCACGCCGGGGCAATCGGACCCCAGCCTCCGCCGGCAATCAGGGTGATGCCGGCACCCTGTCGGGCGAGCCGAAGGAGGGCCGGAAACGCGATGACCCCGTCGCCCAGGGCACCGGGGTGGACGACGAGGAGCGGTTTCATGGACCGGCGGGGTCAGTGGATCGCCGAGTACCGGGGGCCGACGATGAGGAGGTTGTTGGGCAGGACCGACTGGATCTGTTCCATCTTGCTGCCGAAAACGAGCTCCCGGATGAGTCCGTGGCCGTAAGCTCCTAGGATCACCAGGGCGTCGTGGGGGACCTCGTAGAGGTTTTCCTCCAGCGGGTCCGAATCGAATATGTGCCACTGCCGGACATGCTCGTCCATGTCCGCACTGAGCCCGGCCTGGTCAATGTAGGATTCGAGCCTCTCCCGGGAGGTATTTTCGAGCTGGGTGAAGACCTCCAGGGGAAACCCGGTGGCCCGGGCGAGGCGGAACCCCAGCCGAAGGGCATTGGTGGCGTTGGCCGATCCGCCGTAGAGGACGGCGATCCGGGTCCAGGGCTTGTAGGCCGGGCTGGTGATCAGGACCGGGAAATGGGCCGACTGGACGATCCGGCGGACCCGGGGGCCGATGTAGCCCAATCCGATTTTAGAAGACAGGTCGCTGATGGACCGGGGACAGCACATGAAATCGAAGTGAGTGGGGATATCCGGGAGCGTCGAGGCGGTGAAGTTCTTCGGCTCGAGAATGTGGGGGACCAGCCCGGCCGCGTCGGTCAGTGCCCGGAGGTGGGGCTCGGCCGTGTCCGGGGATCTCAGGTAGGACCCGTCCAGGTCGATCTGCACCACGTCGTTTTCGAAATACATCAAGAACTTGATGAACCGGGGAATATAGACGGTCAGGTCGGTGCCCGTCTGATTGGCGAAGTAGAGGGACTGGAGCAGGGTCTCCCTCCCCAGCGGAGTGTTTCGAAAGATGTGAAAAAGCGTTGGGTCCATGGGCAAATCTCCCCTCCGGCGCGGCGGCCGCTAGCTGTGGCTGGTCTGGACCCGAAGCTCCTTGCGGTACTGGTCCAGCAGCGTGGCTTTGGAAATCATTCCGATAAAACGGTTTTTGGCAATCACCGGCATACTGAAGAGCCGTTTGTCGTCCATCCGGCGGAGGACTTCCCCGAGGTCGTCCTCGGGCTGGACGGTATCTACATGCGGGTCCATGATCTGCTCCAGAATGACGGCGTCGTACATGATCGGGTCGAAGAGGTAAGGCCGGATGTCGTCCAGGTGAATCATTCCGACAAAGGTGCCGGTCCGGCCGTCCTCGACCGGAAAGTGGTTCCGGTGGGACCGCTTGACGATCTCGATGAAGTCCCGAAGGCGCATGTCCCGGGTGACGGCGATGCAGTCGGTCTCCAGGACCTCGGAGACGGTCAGGTCGGACAGGACCCGGGCGTCGGTCCCCGGCCGGAGAAGCTGTCCCCGCTCCACCAGGTCCTTGAGATAAAAGGATGCCGGCTCCAGGTAGTGGCAGACGGAGGTGGAGATGGCCGAAACGATGATCAGCGGGAGGATCACCTCGTAACCGCCGGTGATTTCGACGATGAGGAAGATTCCGGTCAGAGGGGCCTGGAGAATTCCGCTCACCAGGCCAGCCATCCCTAACAGGGCGAAGCAGCCCTCGTTGACCCAGGTGACGCCGGGAAAAAGGAGCACGAGCAGCCGGTGGAAGGTCAGCCCGGCCAGGCTCCCCACCACCAGACACGGGGCGAAGATCCCTCCCGAGCCCCCCCAGCCCAGGGTCAGGGATGTGGCCAGGACCTTGGCCAGGACGGCGGCGCCGACGATGAGGATTCCGCCGCTGAAGGTCCCGCTGATCATTTCCCGGATGGAATGGTACCCTTCGCCCAGAACGACGGGCATCGCCAGCCCCATCAGCCCGACGGCGCATCCACCTAAACCGGCCCGAATCCAGGGAGCCACGGTCACACGTCCCGATACGGTGTGCATCCACCGGAGAGCCCGGGTCAGGAGGATGGAAGCCGCGGCGGTGAAGACGGCCAGACCGATGCTGGCGACGATGTCCATCATGTCGATGTGGAAGAGCCGATGGCCAAAGGCGATCTGGTTGCCCTGGAGAGCCCGGCTGATCTCCGTGCCGGCCACCGACGCGATGGCGATGGGGATGATGTGGATGGCGGTCCACTCCCCCAGGATCACCTCGACGGTGAAAACCATCCCGGCAATGGGCGCGTTGAAGATCGATGAGATGGCCCCGGCCGCCCCGCAGCCCACCACCGTCACCCGTTGCCGGTCGTTTAAGTTGAAGTATTTGGCGATGTTCGAGCCGATGGCGGCCCCGCTCATGACCACCGGGGCCTCCGGGCCGGCCGAGCCCCCGCTCCCGATGGTCAGGCAGCTCGAGACGAGCCGGGAGTAGCTCGACCGAAACCGGAGCAGCCCCCCGTAACGCGAGACGCTGTAGATGACCTCAGGCACCCCGTGGCCGGCCCCCTCCCGGACCACCTTGTCGAGAAACAGCGAGGACAGGGCCGCGCCGATCCCCGGCAGGACAAAGGCCCAGGTGTAATGGCGGAAGTGGTGGAGTCCCTCGAACAGGGCGATGATGGAGCGGTTCAGGGCAATGGCCGCCAGGCCGGCACTGGTCCCCACGATTACGGCGATGAGCATGAGCAAAAGCCGGTCGTCGAGCCGGAAAACATTCCAGGAGCCGGGTTGGCGCCAAAAACGGATCATCCGCATAAGGGGCGAGTCAGGTGGCGGCGGTGCCGTCCAGGGTCGCCTCGAGCCGGGCGATTCCGGCCAGAAGGGCTTCCGCCGTCGGCGCGGTCCGTAGAAACCGGACGAAATCATCGTCCCGGACGCAATAGGCCAGCCGGGACAGGAGATGGAGGTGCTGCTTCACCTCGGGACTGATGAGGATGAACAGGACGAAGACCGGCCGATCGTCCACGGCCCGGAAATCCACCGGGGAATCCAGAAAACACGGGGCGATGACCGACTCGGGGAAAAGATCAGGGCTGGGGGCTCGAGGGTGCGGGATGGCCACGCCCTTGCCCACGCCGGTGGATGTGAGCTGCTCCCGCTCATGAAGCCGGTGGAAAAGCTGCTCGCCGTCAGGCTCGGACGGCATCCCCATCCGGGAGACCGCGGCACGAAGGGCCGTCTCGATGTCGCCTCCCTCGACCCGATGGTGGACCCCGCCCCGGCCGATGGTTTCCTGAAGGGTTTCGCGGACCGGCACCGGGGCGGATTTGCCTTCGGTATCCGGCAGGGAGAAGCTCAGATGGTGATGCCGGGCCCACCGGGACAGGCTCGCCATTTCAAATCGGCACTCCCGGCCGACCTTCTGTAACGGAATCCGCCCCTGCCGAATCCAGCGCTCCAGTGTGGACAGGGGGATGTCCAGGCCCTGGGCGATGGTCTCGATATGTTGTTTCATCATGGCGGTCCACCGAATTTTAGATTTTAGATTTTAGATTTTAGATTTTAGATTGGATTTCCGTCCATCATCCAAAATGAAATAGTATAAGCCCCATGCGGTGACGGATCAAGGGGAGATTCTCCGGCGGGGAGGGTAATAGGCGATCCAAATC
>CAYNGG010000363.1:0-3197 GCA_964396575.1 uncultured Desulfobacteraceae bacterium
TGCTTATGCATAACGATGAGGGCGAAGCCCCGGTCTGGTATGAGGCTTGGCGTGATTAACCATCCGGAAACTAAGCCCCCGGCGACATCAGTCCCGAGTGTGTGTCGGGCCTGAGCTTTCGGGAGAGGGGGCCGGCGGGAGGGGTTGGACGGGGTGTTGCGGCCGATTCTGTTTCGGATGGAGGGGCAAACCGCCGGGTTTGCCCCCGCTCTTTTGGTTCGGCCTTAGATCGACGGCCCTTCCGATTCCTCGTCATCCGTTTGCGGCTCGTCCTCCTCCGGGGGCAGCGGGGCCTTTAGCTCCGGCTCCTCCGGAGTGATCTTGAAATCGCGCTTTTCCGCCTCTTCGGGGATGACCTCCTCCCAGCTCATCTCGATCTCGAGCTTCTGCTTGCCCTTCTTTTCAGCCGCCTTCATGCTCATTTCGATCTGACCGGCCGGGGTGAGCGTAACGAACTCCTCGCCGTTCTGGATGCAGACCGTTCCCTGCCGGAAGCTCTCCACAAAGTCCGACAGGATGCCGACCATCGCTTCCGCCGTCATCTTCCGTTTGATTTTAACCTCACTTCGCTTCATTTGATCTCTCCTCTTTCGGTTGGAGTGGGGGGGATGTCTCGCCGGACGGGACATCCCCGTCCGTCGATCGATCGGAATCCGGCGCCGGTGACGGCGGGGAGCCGTCGGATGAACCGGAGTCCGGAGTCCGTCTTCGCTTCATTTCGCTGATCTTCTTTTCCGCCTTTTTCAGAAACTTCTCAAGGGCCTTGTCGATGGCCCCATCGACATCGAGCTTCTTGCCCAGGCCCCGAGATTCTTCCTTGGCCGTTTCCAAGCGGCGGGCCAGGTCGAGTCGGACATTGAAAATCACCCGCTTGGTTTCCGGCTCTTCTTTAAATACACTCATTACGCAATCCTTCTTCCGATACAATGTTTGTACAATTTCTGTACAAAATCTATTTCCATTATGTACAAAAATTTTGATCTGTCAAGTGCAAAATGGCGGTGATCCAAAAAAACCGGAAAGACACTCAAACACCGGAGCCCTTCATTACCGAGGATAACCCGTTTCTATCCAATCCGTCAGGGTCGATCCCCGGCAACGGGAGCCTCCGAACCGGGCTGTGGACAGGATCACCGGAGTGTGATATCTTGAAGTGCCATGATGGACCGTCAAAAAGGATTGCTCGACCCATGACCAACTATATGCGGAAAACCAAAAAGGAGCTGGTGGCGGTGATCCGGGACCTCGAGTCGGAAACCCGTCATCTCCAGGCGGCCGCCGAGGAAAACCGATCGGTTGAGGATCCCCGAATCCAGGACCTGGAGCGATATCAGCGGGAAAACGAGCGGCTCCTGACCGAAGCGGAGCAGCTCCGCCGGGAGCACGACCGAATTAAGGCGGAATTGGGCCAGTTGCGCGACGAGGCCCAGGCCGCTCAAGCGGATAAGCAGCGCCTCGCCCATGAGCTGGCCGATCTGCGTGAGGAGCTGGCCGAGACCGAAAAGCGATTGAAACAGAAGGCGGATGACTACAGCACCGGTTACGAGCTGTTCAAAAGCTTCGTGGATCAGGGGGATCGGGTCATTGTCCTGGTGGACGCCTCCTATACGATCCGATACGTCAACCAGGCCGCCGCCGCTCACTTTCTGTTGCCCAGCCCGTATGCCATCGTGGGCCGCCGGATTTTCGATTTTTTCTCCTACAAGGACGCCTCCCGCCTCAAGGAAAAGATCGACGGCGCCTTTCTCAAGGGCGTGGTTGAAAAGATCAAGGATCTTCAGTTTCAGAATCTCAAGGGTACGTTTTTCAAAATCCGGATTCGCCTGGCTCGGGTCCGGTACGAGGACCGCCCCTGCATCAAGATGGAGATCCGCTGATTTCGATGGACCCCGATTTCTCGTGGAACGCGATCCTCAGGCCGGGTCTGGGGGAGCCGTACTTCACGGTGGACCCGTTGCCTGCCTTCGAGGGCG
Source organism: uncultured Desulfobacteraceae bacterium (assembly GCA_964396575.1). GTDB lineage: Bacteria > Desulfobacterota > Desulfobacteria > Desulfobacterales > JAABSP01 > CAYNGG01. The sequence continues at coordinate 1,974 of CAYNGG010000363.1, forward strand.
GGCGAGCCGACTTTTCCCCGGTCAACGCCTATTGGCTCGGCGAGCTTTCCCGGCTGATTTACCGCCCCGACATTGACGAGCTTGGCGAGAAAGCCCCGGTTCCGACCCGGGCCGAGATCCTGGGCCGGGTCGGTCTGAAGGAGCAGACGCGGATTGGCCGGGGCACCAATTACGGCACGGTGGTGGGGACTCCCCCCGAGGCGGCGGGCGGGTTTGCCGCGTTGGTCTTCCGGGGCACATCCGGATTCGAGGGCTGGTTTTCCAACCTGAAGGTCCTTCAGACCGAATGGCCGGGCGGCGGGTCGGTTCACGCGGGGTTTTTCCAAGATTTCACCACCCTGTGGGAGGGTCTCGCGGATCATGCCGACGGCATCGAGCTTCCCCTCTACTTTACCGGCCACAGTCTGGGCGGTGCTCTGGCGGTCCTGGCCGCCGCCGCGCGTCCGGCGACCGCCACTTACACCTTCGGGGCTCCGAGGGTGGGGGACCCGGCGTTCACCCGGACACTCCGGGGGACCCCGATCCATCGGGTGGTCAACGGCCGGGACGTCGTCCCGACGGTCCCCCCGTCCCGGATTCCGTTCCACTTCACCCATGGAATCCCGGCGGTGGAGGTCCATGACGATGACCCGCCGGACCCGTCCCCCTCGGGCCGTCGGCTCGCCGGCCCGCCCGACTTCCTCTCCGATCATGCCCCGATCAATTACGTCGCCCATCTGGCAAGGCGGCTCACCAGAAATTCCAGAATGCCGGCCGGCCACGACAATGGCCTGGCCCGGTCCAGTCACGCCAAGGCGTGAATGGGAACGAGCGTGCCCACCCTGCCCGCCCGCGCTCCCAGCCTGGTGGGTTCAACCGCCGTGGGTGCGCCGGGGTTTCGTCCGCCGAGCGGGCTTTACCATTCGGAGCGTTTGCCGGCGTAATACCGCAAGTCCTTGACCAGGGCATCGAAGTCCTTTGGGCTGCGTTTTGTCGAGAACTCGGCATAGGCATTGCTCACTTTTGTGCTCAGGTCGGCGGCGGACCGCTCGATCAGCTTGGGGATGTTGGAATCGGCCTGATTTTCGTCCTCGGCGGCCGTGATTTTCCGGGTGAGCTGAATGATCTCGGCCTTTAGGCGGTCAAAGGCCCGAATGGATTGGATGTAGTCGCCCCGGACAGTCTCGGTTTGCTCCACCTTCTGAGCGAGCCGGTCGGCCAGCTTGTAGCGAAAGATGGAGCTTC
>CAYNGG010000363.1:3297-4432 GCA_964396575.1 uncultured Desulfobacteraceae bacterium
ATTCCGAGGATATCATTTTGAACCCAACGCGGATATCTTGCAAATCAGTTAGTTATGGATAAACCCGCATGATCGGAACGGGCACCACGATCACATCCAAGCCTAAAAATGGTTTTAAACCACGATAGCCACTAATCTATCGAGCTCTCAGCCTTCCTTTTTATCATCATGGTCATCGGATTGCGCGAGGGTCGCCCAGAGCGCATCGGAAAGCCCGTTTTGAGCCTCCTCAAAGGAGCGGGGCCGGCTTTCCATTGCCTGTCTCAAACCGTTTAGCTGATTTTTCAAGCCGTTTATCGCCGCATTGCCCATTTGTTTTTCGGAAGGGTCGATCAAGTCGCTCAATTTCTCCAGAAGCGAGTCCGCTGGGTCCAATGCCGAGTTGGATGGAATTTCTTCTGGCTGACTTACGGAATCCAGAATCGTTTTAAGCTCAGCTTCGATTTCCTTGAACGCGGATTCTTCCGAGCTTTGACACCAATCACGGGTCCGGAAAACGAGGGCTTTCATGCCATCAGCGATTGCCCTGATCGGTGATGCCTGAGTCGGCTCCAGCTCGCCGCTAAGGCGGCTCCGCAATGTCTTCCGATCTTTTCTTGTAAGCCTGTTGTTCAAGGATGGGGCCAACAGCACAAAAAACCGCTCGTTCGCTTTTGCCGGATTCATGTCGCTTCGGGTGATATCCGGGATAACATGGAGCGCCGCCAGAATGCCGCCCGGATCGAGCCCGGGAGCCAGCTCAGTCAGTTGGACAGCGAAAAGCTCAGATAGCGTTTGATCCGCGTCCGGGACGTCCCTTGGAATTTCCAACAACTCGGAGAGTATGGTCTCATCACCGGGATAATCGAAAAGGGCCTCACGGAAAATGGAAATCCATGAGATCGAGTCAAGCTCCCTGGCGAGCTTGAAAAGAGCGGGCCATTGCTCCGAGGCGGTGTCGGTGTAAACCATATCCGTTTCCTTGCCCCCCGCCCACAGCCAGAGGGCCCGGGCAGCGGTGGATCCTGGGTAATGTTGGGTCAGCCATGCAATCGACGCATCTTGATTCATCAGGAGCACTCTCCTTGTTTATCGTGAAAATCCATTTTCATGCCCGGGGGTGCTCGCGGGGCCGGCCCGATCATGAGGGTTTATC
>CAYNGG010000364.1:0-4429 GCA_964396575.1 uncultured Desulfobacteraceae bacterium
ACCACCGCCTCGGAAGCGTAATTGCTCCCCTTGGTCAGGACGTCCGGCCGGACGGCCCGGATCACCTCGGGGAGCTCGTCGGTGCCGTAGATCACCACGTGATCCACGGCATCGAGGGCCGACAGGAGCCGGACCCGTTCGTCGAGCCCCAGGACCGGCCGGCCCGGTCCTTTGACGGCCCGGACGGCGGCGTCGTCGTCGATGGCCACCACCAGGGCGTCACCGAGCCGGCGGGATGCGGCAAAGAGGAGGATGTGGCCGGTGTGGAGGAGATCGAAGCAGCCGTTGGTGAGGACCACTCGTTGGCCCCGGGTTCGGAGCCCTTCGGCAATGGCGGAGATCTCCCGGAGTCCGCGGGCTTTGGAGCGCAAGGGGTCGTCGGCCGTCCCGAGGGCCCGGGTCAGCTCTTCCCGGGTGACGGCGGCGGTGCCCACCTTGCCCACGACGATCCCGGCGGCCGTGTTGGCCAGACGGGCGCTCGCCTCGAGAGAGAGGCCGGCGGCCAGCCCGAGCCCCAGGACCGCGAGCACCGTGTCCCCGGCCCCGGAGACGTCGTAAACCTGCCGGGCCTCGGCCCGGATGATCGTGGGCGGTCCCGGCCCGTCAAAGAGGGCCATCCCGTCCGGTCCGCGAGTGATCAGAAGCCGCTTGACGGCTGCATCGGCCAGGAGCTTTTCCCCGGCGGCCTGGAGGCTTTCCGGGTCCCGGATTTCGATGCCGGCGGCCAGGCCGGCTTCCTTCCGGTTGGGGGTCAGGATGCCGGCCCCGGCATACTTCGAGAAATCCCGGCCCTTGGGGTCGCAGAGGACCATCCGTCCATGTCGTCCGGCGGTTCGGACGATGTCGGCCATCAGGTCGGCGGTCACCAGCCCCTTGTCATAGTCGGAGACGAGGACGATATCGGCGGCGCCGACCCGTTCGTCGATGGAGTCGGCCAGGCGGGCTCGGGCCGCCTCGCCCACCGGCATCCGGGTTTCGCGGTCGATCCGGAGAACGTGCTGATTGTCGGCGATGACCCGGGTTTTCCGGGTGGTGACCCGGCCGTCCTCGCGGATCACCCCGGCGACGTCCACCCCGAGGGCGTCGAAGCGCTCGATCATCCGGTCGCCATCGGCCCCGTCGCCAATGACCCCGGCGGCCAGGACGGTGGCCCCGAGGGCCACGAGGTTGTGGATGACGTTGCCGGCCCCGCCAAGGGTAAAGGCCTCCCGCTTGACCGCGACCACCTGGACGGGGGCTTCCGGGGAAATCCGGTCCACGTCGCCCCAGAGGTAGGCGTCGAGCATCAGGTCACCGACCACCAGGACGGTCCGGCCGGTGAAGTCGGGCACGGCGGGGATGGTCATGGGGCGATCAGGCCTCGTCGAGCCAGGCCTCGGCCTCATCCATCGTCTCAAAGCTCCGCTTGATCGCCTTCATGCCGGAGGTCTTGGAAACCCGGTCGAGGCTCAGCTTGGTAACCGCGGAGCCAGTCACTTCGGCCACCTTGGCCAGCCCCGCCTCGAGGACCTGAGTCTGAGCCTGCTGGTGGAGGGCCTGGACCGACTCGCCCGGGACCTTCATCTCGCGGACGTCGGCCAGAACGGTGACCCCTGGCCGGGCCTTTCCAGCCATTTGTTTCCAGTGCTCGATGTAATCGGGGACCTGGGATGGGTCGGACCAGTAGCCTATGATCTTGAAGTAGAAGCGGTTTTTCCGATTGTCATAGCTGATTTCGTAATGGTCGGTGCGGATCATGGATTCCTCGCAAAGGGGGTTATCGGGTTTCCTCATAGGGGTACCAGTCGCCGGCCCGGAGCCGGTCAACCTTCATAACGGCCACTTCGTTTTTGGCGGTGTTGAAGACCACCTTCCGGCCCCTGGCCCCGCCCACGTCCTCGGAGACCACCCGGATGCGCTCCCGGGCCAGGACCCGGCGGACCACGGAGATGTTCTCCCGCCCCACGTCCCTGGCGGAGAGGTCCCGGTTGTAAGCCCCGCCGATGATCTGGGCTTCGAGATGGCGCCGTCGGGCCCCCTGCTCGATCATCATCCGGACGAGCGTAATGGTGGAAACGTTCCCATAAATGGCGGTGGCCTGGTTTCGGTCGGTGGTGGATGGGTATCGGAAGTGGCTCATGCCGCCGATTTTCTGTTTTCGGTCGTAGATGCAGACGGCCACGCAGGAGCCGAGGACGCCGGAGATCACGGTGGGCCGGGTGGCCAGGAAGATGTAGCCGGGCTCGAGGAAGTAATCGGTGGTGACCGGGGTATCATCGGATCTGTCCTTCACGACGGGCTCCCCCCCCTTCAGGCGTCCGCGGCCGAACCGCCCTCCTTCAGGGCGTTGATGATCTCGGCGGCCATTTCGGGCAGGGGGACCACCCGATCGACGGCCCCGAGCCGGACGGCTTCACGGGGCATCCCATAAACCACGCAGGTCTCCTCGTTCTGGGCCAGGCTGAGCGCGCCCCGGTCGTGCATGGCGGCCAGGCCCTTGGCGCCGTCGGCTCCCATTCCGGTGAGGATCACCCCCACGGCGTTCCGGCCGGCGTGTTTGGCCACGGACTGGAAGAGGACGTTGACGGATGGTCGCTGGTAGTGGACCGGCGGGCCGTCCTTGACCCGGACAAGATAGGTGGCGCCGCTCCGGCTGAGGACCATGTGGCGATTGCCGGGGGCGATGAGGGCGGTGCCGGGGACGACGTGGTCTCCGTCCTCGGCCTCCCGGACCCGGATGGGGCAGACCTCGTCCAGGCGGCGGGCAAAGGCGGTGGTGAAATTTTCCGGCATGTGCTGGACGATGATAATCCCCGGAGCCCCGGGCGGCATGCCTCGCAGGACCATTTCGATGGCCTTGGTCCCGCCGGTGGAGGCGCCGATGGCCACCACTTTATGGGTGGTCTGTATCTGGATTTCGGCCGTCGGGATCTTTTCTGGGGGGGTGAGCTGTTTCTGGTGGGAGAGCTTGATCTCGCTCCGGGCCGCCATTCGAACGGCGTGGGCCAGGCTCCGGGAGACGTCCCTGGTCGAGTAGGCCGACCCCGGCTTACAAAGGACCTCCACCGCCCCGAGGTCCATGGATTTCAAGGCATTTTCACTGTTTTTGGGTGTCAGGGAGCTCAAGACCACAACCGGCATGGGATAGTGCTTCATCAGCTTGGCCAGGAAGGAGAGCCCATCCATCCGGGGCATTTCCAGGTCGAGGGTGATCACATCCGGCTTCAGCTTGATGATCTTGTCCCGGGCGATATAGGGGTCCGCCGCGCTGCCCACGATCTCGATATCCGGATACTTGGCCAGCTCCTGGGTCAGGATTTTGCGGACGATGGCCGAATCGTCCACAATGAGGACTTTAATCATATCGGTAACCCATCGTCTCGTGTCGGACGGCCGTCGGGGGGTAGCAGCCCGGTGCCGAAACCTTGTCAGGCACTGCCTTCCTCCAGATGCATCAGGGTCTTGATGGTGTCCCGGATCTTTTCAGGGGTAAAGGGCTTGTGGATAAACGCGGCGCCCTTTTGCTCGAGTCGCTCCAGACGGGCCTTGGACCCCTCGGTGGAAATGACCACGATGGGGATATCGGCGGTTTCGGGGGACTCCCGCATCCGGTCGATCATCTCCTCGCCGTTCATCACCGGCATGTTGATGTCGGCGATCACCAGATCAATCCAGTTGCCGTTAAGAAGGTCAAGGCCTTCCTGGCCGTTGGCGGCCTGGTAAGTATCGCCCAGCTCGAGGCCGGTCATCCGCAAGGATTTCAATATCATTGCGCGCATCACGGCGCTGTCATCTACAATAAGCACGTTGATCGCCATCGATTACCTCTTTTGCCACGATTGGATATGCCCTGTGGGGTTCCCGACCGGGGTCAACTGGTTACCTTGATTTCCCCGGAAGCCACGTCAAACTGAACGGTCCGGTTCGCCGTGCCGCCCACCTCCTCGCCTTCGAGGAGAATGTTGTTCTTCCAAAGAATCTTTTTGAGCACGGCGTAGTTCTTCTCCCCAATCTTGAACATCTCGTTGTCTCCCTCCGGCCGGGAGCAGCCCGCCGCCTTGACCACCAGCCGGGATTTATCCCCGCCCATGTTGTAGATCTCTTCGAACAGCTTCGGAACCCCCGTATCCACGAAGATGAACGGATTGGCCGCGGCCTTTTTCGGATCGGACTTGGACAGGGGGAGCATGGCGTGAAGCAGTCCGCCCACCTGGGCTTTCGGATCATAAGCAACCAGGCCCAGGCTCGTCCCCAGGGCGTAAGTCACGATGACGTCACCCTTTTTCCCAACCTTCATGTCTCCGACTAATACGATATGCTTCATGGATCCTATTCACTCCAGCGCGTAAGGTGACGGACGGTATCCGGGTACACGGCGACCATCCCGATTTGGGTTTTTCCTGACGCCGGCCATGTAAGTGCTGAGTGATCGATTTTAGATTTTAGATTT
>CAYNGG010000365.1:0-4424 GCA_964396575.1 uncultured Desulfobacteraceae bacterium
AGTCCTCTGTCCTCAGCCCTGAAGACTTTCATGACCTCGACGGTCAGGAGCAGATCGAGACGCTTCTGACCACCCGCCTGAAGGCGCTCAAAAACGAACGCGACGAGGTGAAGCTGCTCCTGGAAGCCGCTACCCGATGTATGCACTCAGGATCGGACGCCAAAGCCGAAACGCTGCTTGATTGGCTCTACAAATTGCAGGCGGAAGAAGGAGACCCGGAGCTGAAAGCCCTGGTCTTCACCGAGTTCGTTCCCACCCAGCGGATGCTCCAAGAATTTCTGACCGAGCGCGGGTTCCAGGTGGTCTGTTTAAACGGCTCCATGGACATGGACGAACGCAAAAATGTCCAGGAAGCATTTGCCAACGATGCCCGCATCCTCATCTCAACCGACGCGGGCGGCGAAGGTCTGAACTTGCAGTTCTGCCACGTGGTCATCAACTATGACATTCCCTGGAATCCCATGCGGCTGGAACAGCGCATTGGCCGGGTGGATCGTATCGGCCAGACGCATCAGGTGCGGGCCATCAATTTGCTTCTCGAGGATTCGGTGGAGCATCGTGTTCAGGAAGTCCTTGAGGAGAAACTGGCAGTCATTTTCGAGGAGCTCGGCATCGACAAGACCGGCGACGTCCTCGACTCGGCCCAGGCCGGGCAGATCTTTGACGATCTGTATGTGGACGCGATTCTCAATCCGGATGAAGTCGATGCCTCCGTTGACAAGGTCGTCACCCGTTTACAGGAGCAGGCAAGGGAGACCCAGGAGAGCGCTTCCGTGCTCGGAGCCACCGAGGACCTGGAACCATCCGAAGCCCAATGCCTCATGGCGCATCCTTTACCCCATTGGGTCGAGCGGATGACGGTGAGTTATCTCAGAGCTTATGGCGGCAAGGCCGAGCGAAATCGGCGAACCTGGAATCTGACCTGGCCGGATGGCGAAGCGCTCACCCGGGTTGTTTTCAGCGGCAAGGAGGCCGAAAAGGCTCCCACCGCCAGGCATCTGACATTGGAAGACTCGCGGATTCGGGGCTTGGCAATGCGGCTGCCGCGATTCGCCCCTGGACAACCGGTCTCGGTGATAACGATTCCCGGGATCACGGATGAGGTTACAGGGCTGTGGTCTCTCTGGCAAATTTCAGTCACGAGTCATGAGTCGCGAGTCACGAGTCGATTTGACGGACCCGTGACCATGGACCTGGAACCCGAGACCCGCCGAAGGCGCATCATGCCGCTTTTTCTCGCCGACGGTGGAAAGGTCTTTACGCCCACCGCTCGACATCTGTGGGACCAGCTATTGAGCGTATCGCCTTCGGTCCAAAACCACCTTGAAAACGAAGATTCCAGAAATGCCCTCGACCGGCTAACACCGATCGCCGAAGCGCACGGCCGGGCCGTCTATGATGCGCTAGTTCAAGAACACCGGTCTCGCTTAACCCGCGAAAGAGAAAAGGGTGAATATGCTTTCACCGCCCGACGCAAAATCATCGAACGCATCGGCCTGCCCGAAGTCCGGGACCACCGCCTGAGCCGGCTCCGGCGGGAAGAACGGTTATGGAACAAGGAGCTCGAGCGCAAGGCTCGGGTTTATCCGGAGATGGTTCCGATCATGATTGTCCGGGTTGAGGGAGATGCCCATGAGTAACTGGCGCGACCAGATTCTCAAAGAGCTCACTCCCAATGTCGCCCGGCTGACCCTGGTTGCCGATCCGGACGGCCTGCTCCTGGAAGAAGGCGTCCTTGGAGGTATACGCGAGCGTGGTTTTGAATTGATTCCGTTCGAGGATCATGTCGCCTTTCGCTATGCCTACGAATCCAAATTTCGCTCCCGCTGGGACCAGGGTGAGCAGACGGATTTGGTGGTCGTGCTGCGCTCCGCCGCCGGCGACCTCGGCTGTCTGCCTTATGATCTGCTCCAGGCCGGCCGCCGACTGTCATTCAGCCTCGGGGAGATATTCCCCAACCTGAGCTATCCCATTGTGACCGCCCTGGATCGTGGCGATCTGGATGCGCTCTTTGAGGCCCAGAAGCGGCACGCCCCTGGAGTGCTGGGCGACAACGCTACAAAGGAATTCGTTCTGCGCTATGTTTTTGATATCGCCCCGGAGCTCATCCGAAGGCCCGCCGATCTGCTGAGGGCGCTGTTGCGCCGCCATTATCGGGCTCAGCGCCTCCCCGCTTTGCTGGATGAGCGTCTGATTCAGGTGCTGCGCGAGGGAAATGGTTTTGACGGCTGGCCCCTCGAAACGATCGTCCCGGATCGAGAAGCCTTTTTTGCCTTTCTCCAGGATCGCTGGCCCATCTTCCTTGACCACTGCGCGGTTAAGGAAGTGCGAGGTGCGGGGTGCGAGGTGCGCGAACCAGCCGCCGACGGTTCAGCAACCGAATCGCACTACGCACTGCGCACACCGCACTTACTGCCTTTCAACCATGACGACATCCGTATCTACATCGACAACCTGTTTGTTGAAGGGCTGCTTGAAGCGGTTCCCCATGATCGAGCCGTATCGCTCTCCAAGACCTGGCTCGCCATTGGCATCCGGACGAACGAGCAGGCGAACCGGACGAGGCGCATGGAGGGACTCCTCGAAACCTTGTCGGCCGATGTTCCGACTGAGGACACACGGCACGACGACTGGTTCCGCTTTGCCAAGACCTGGGCGGAGCTGGTGGCTCTGGCACTGGATACGAATTCGGCGCTGCCGGAGCCGGCGCGGCGGAAGATGGATGCGCTTCAGGCTCGGATAGACGCCGCACTCATGCCGTGGCTGACAAAACGCTACGCGGGATTGGTCAACCTGCCCCCGGCTCCACCGGTCATGCTCCACCATATTCCCCGTTTCCTTTCCCGCTACATCAACGACGGACAGAAACACAAGGTGGCGTTCGTCCTGGTGGACGGCCTTGCGCTGGATCAGTGGATCGTCATCCGAAAGGAAATCGCCAGACAGCGAGCCAATTACCGCTTCCGGGAGAACGCGGTGTTCGCCTGGATACCGACCATCACCTCCGTTTCGCGCCAGGCGGCATTCGCGGGAAAGCCACCATTCTATTTCCCGAACAGCATCCACACCACCGACAAGGAACCGGCGTTGTGGACGCAATTTTGGGTGGACCAGGGGTTGACCCAACCGGAAGTCGCTTATGCCAAGGGGCTGGGAAGCGGCGCGCTGGAAAGCGTGGAAGAGATGGTTGCCCGGCCCAAGACCCGTGTGGTCGGTCTGGTTATCGACAAAGTGGACAAGATTATGCACGGCATGGAGCTTGGCGCCGCCGGTATGCACAACCAGGTTCGCCAATGGGCCGCGGGGCCGTTCTTGGCGGAACTGTTCGATCTGCTCCTGGAGAACGGATTCCGTGTTTACCTGTCGTCGGATCACGGCAATATCGAGGCATCAGGTTGTGGTCGGCCCGCCGAGGGGGCCGTGGCGGATCTGCGCGGAGAGCGCGCTCGAATCTATCCCGACGCCTCTTTGCGGGCTCAGGTTAAAGAACGATTCCCGGGTGCTCTGGAATGGCCGCCCATCGGGCTGCCGGAGGACTATCTGCCCCTTCTGGCTCCGGCTCGCACCGCGTTTGTCCGCAAGACCGAAAGCCTTGTGGGGCATGGCGGCCCTTCTCTTGAAGAGCTTATCGTCCCGTTGGTTCAGATCGAAAGGCGGGATTCATGAGAGGAGAGGCCGCATCCATCGGATTCAGCCAGCGAATCCGGCTCCAATGGTTTGACCAGACCGCTAATTGGATCTTGGCCGGGAGCAGCCGGGCTGATGTCACTGAGGCGCTTCAGGATCTCCTTCGGGACAAAGTCTCCGTGGGCGGCGAGTCGGTCAGGGGCAATCGGGAAAAAGTCATTTCCATCCTGTTGAGAACCTGGCTCACCGTGCCCCGGGAGCTGGAGGGGTTGCGGAACGAGGGCCTGGAGCTGCTTCAAGGGCTTTCCCGAACGGATCGGATCGCGGTTCACTGGTCCATGGCGCTCGCCGCTTATCCCTTCTGGGGAGCGGTGGCCGCGCATACCGGCCGGCTTTTGCGGCTTCAGGGTACAGCCTCGGCGGCGCAGGTGCAACGTCGGATCAAGGAAGCCTATGGTGAGCGGGAAACCGCTTCCCGTGCCGCCCGCCGGGTGCTTCGGTCCTTTATCGATTGGGGAGTGTTACGGGAAACGGGCGACAGCGGGATCTATTCGGCCGGAGCACATTATTCGGTTATGGAGCTCCGGATTATAGCCTGGATGGTGGAGGCGTCGCTTCGGGCCCGGCTGAGTCGGTCGGCCGTTCTGAAGAGCTTAGTGAACGGTCCAAACCTCTTTCCGTTTCGATTGGCTCCGATCTCGGCCGAGCAGTTGGCGGGCCTTGCGCCTCGGCTGGAGGTTTATCGGCAGGGTCTGGACGAGGATCTGGTGATGCTGGCATAGGCCGGGTTCCGGTAA
>CAYNGG010000366.1:0-4415 GCA_964396575.1 uncultured Desulfobacteraceae bacterium
TCCCAAATACGGCCTTGACCCCATTTACGGAGACGCTTGCGGACGGTAAGGTGGAGTGGTGTTTATTCAGATCACCCCAACCCAAGGAGATTGAGCCCATGGCACGAATTGCCGCGATTGTCACCGATATGTTTGAGGATTCCGAATTCACTGAGCCGGTGGATGCCTTTGAGGCGGCGGACCACACCGTAGTCCGGGTCGGGCTCGAAAAGGGCCGGACCGTCACCGGCAAGAAAGCGGGGACCCCGGTCACCCTGGAGGCCTCGGTGAAAGATGTCTCCGCTGACGAGTTTGACGCCCTGCTCATCCCCGGGGGCTATTCGCCGGACAAGCTCCGGGTGGACCCGGATGCCGTGGCCTTTGTCCGGGCCTTCATGGACGCGGACAAGCCGGTCTTTTCCATCTGTCACGCCCCGCAGATTCTCATCACCGCCCAGGCCATCGCCGGCCGCCGGATCACCGGCTACACCTCCATCATCCAGGACATCAAAAACGCCGGGGCCACCTTTATCGACGCCGAGGTGATGCTGGACGGGAACCTGATCAGCAGCCGGAATCCCGGCGATCTCCCGGCGTTCATCGCCGCCTGCCTGAAAAAGCTCGAATAGTGATTCCGGACATGATCATCGTTTGGGCCGGTCCATGATCGGAGGGGCAATCCCTCGTGGTTGCCCTGAAGTGCCTACGGGATCGACCCGGCATCAATTTGGAAAAATGGGTAACCCTGGGAGCGCCGCACGCCAGTGCGGTCCAACCCCCAAGGGGTTGAACATACGTGGCCGGGGTAACGCCCCGGTGGCTCACGTCAATTCATCCAAAAAGGAGGATTTATATGGAATTTGTTACGCTGCCCGGTACCGATATGACGCTTTCGCGGGTGGCCCTCGGAACCTGGGCCATCGGCGGCTGGATGTGGGGCGGCACCGACGAGCGGGAGTCGATCCGGACGATCCACGCGGCCCTGGACAAAGGCATCAACCTCATCGACACCGCTCCCGTTTACGGCTTCGGCCGGTCCGAGGAGATCGTGGGGAAGGCGGTGGCGGAATACGGGGATCGCGGGAGCCTCTATCTCTCCACCAAAGTCGCCCTCGAATGGGATAACGGCCGGGTCCATCGGAATTCGACCCCGGAACGCATTCAAAAAGAGGTGGAAGATTCCCTGAAACGTCTGGGGACCGACCACATCGACATCTACTTCGTCCACTGGCCCGACCCGCTGGTCCCCCTCGAGGAGACCGCCCGGGCCATGGAAACCCTGGTCACCGACGGCAAGGTCCGGGCCATCGGGGTGAGCAACTACGATCCGGACCAGATGACCGAGTTCCGGAAGGCCGCTCCGATCCATTTCTCCCAGCCGCCCTACAACATTTTCGAGCGGGGGATCGAAGCGGACGTCAAGCCCTATTGCGCCCGCCAGAACATCCTGCTGATGACCTATGGGGCCTTATGCCGGGGGCTGTTGTCGGGCAAGATGACCGCCGACCGGGCCTTTACGGGGGATGACCTGCGTCAGTATGACCCGAAGTTTCAGTCCCCCCGGTTCGAGCAGTACCTCGCGGCCGCCGGCCGGATCGCGGACCTGGCCCGGGAGCGGTATGGCAAGGACCTCCTGCCCTTTGCCGTCCGGTGGGTTCTGGATAACGAGGTGGAGATTGCCCTCTGGGGCGGAAGGCGGCCCGATCAGATGGCGCCGGTGGACGAGGTCACCGGCTGGACCGTTGACGAAGATGCTCGAAACGCGGTGGACCGGATCATCGAGGAGACGATCACCGATCCGGTGGGGCCGGAGTTCATGGCGCCCCCGGCCCGGAAGCAATAGGAAGCCCCACGCGCCGCGACGGGATCAACCCCGTCGCGGCGGGTTCCCTATCGGTTGATTCGGAGGGGTTTGGGACTGTCGTGGGTGGGAGTGGATGTGTCCCTGGGCAGCCGCTCATCCGTCCGGCAGGTGGAGAGACCCGCCAGAGTATAGAGGGGACACCAGGCCATCACCGCCGTCAGGAGCGGGATGAACCCGAGGATGCCCCACCATTGCCGAAAGAAGACGCCGGTCCCCAGGATGACCAGGGCGGCGAAAATCCGGATCACCCGGTCGGTTTTTCCCACGTTGCATTTCATGCTGATCACCTCCTTTGATTATTCGCCGGAAGGGCTCCGGACGGAGAGCACCGGACAGGGGGCAAACCGGATGACCCGCTCGGTGACCGACCCCAAAAGCAGCCGTTGAAACCCGGTGTGGCCGTGGGTGGCAATGACGATGAGGTCGGCCGACTCGGTGGAAGCCAGATCGCTCACCTCGTCGGCGGGATAGCCGACGCTCACGTGGGTCCGGACCCGGATATCCGACTCAAACCGCTCGTCCGCCAGGGTCTTCAGACCGCTCCGGGTGTTTTCAACGAATTCCTCCTGGTAAGCCGGGACGTCGAAGGCCGCCGGACCACTGTGATGGGGCGTCCCCAGAGCGGGGATCGGCGCGACGATGTGAGTCAGGATGATCTCGGCGTCGTATTGCCGGGCCAGCTCCTCGGCGGCTTGGAGCGCCGCGAACGAGGCATCGCTGAAGTCGGTGGTGCAGATGATTTTCTTGATGGGAAGCATGCTTTAGGTCCTCCTTTCGGTTCGGTTCCGTGATGCTATTGATATCATGCCCGGACGGCGGGGGGGCGGTAAATGGGGGCATCTGCCTATTTTTCTCCTAAAACCGATGTAGGCGGGCCCCGCAACCGAAGGCGGGCCATTTTTTCCTTGAAATCGAAATATCGCCGTCGGATAATCAGTTGGGTTGAAGGTGATCGGCAATCCGGAACAGAGGGAGGTTTATCGCATGGCCAAGCCGAAGGTCGAAAAAGTCCGACAGATCATCGAAAGCATGGAGCGGATTATTGAAAACGGGCAGAGCCTGGCCCGGGAATCGATGGACCGGGAGCCGAGCCAGCGGTCCCAGAACAACAACTGGCGTTATGTCAAGCAGGACCTGATGGACCTGAAAAAGCTCCTCGGCCTTTCCTGATCCCGCCGGGTCAGGGGTTTTTCAGGAGAGTCCGGAAAAAGGGGCGGTCGGTGCCCCGCTCCACCACCGCCCGTTCGAGGACCCCGTCGGGCGTGAAAAAGAGCGTGAGCCGATCGTAGCGGGCCAGGTCGCCTGAAGCCGAGACTTCGGTGCTCCCGGCAAGCGTTTCGGACAGCGGCACGCTCACCGACAGACTGCCCGACCGGAGCACGGCCCGCTCGTAAACCAGCAGATCGCTTCCGTCCAAACCCGCCACCCGCTCCGGGGCCCCCAGGGTCTTGAGCACTTCACCCAGGGCGGTCCGGCCGGGGACCAGCTCGAGGGTCCGGGGCACCTCCCGGCCCGAAGTCGATTGGACCCATCGAAAAGAGACGCACCCTCCGGCCGCAAGCGCCAGAGCCACCAACAGCAACGCCCCCATCGCGAGATTCTTAAAACGGCAGACCATAAGCGGTCCGGCCGGCGTCAAGGCTGACCCCGTAATGGGTGAGGACGCCGGCGGCGTCGAAAAAGAAGACAATCCGGTCGAACCGCTCGTCGTAATTGACGAAGCTGACCAGAAACAGATAAAAGCCGGTGGCCTTGCCCACGGATCGCTCGTAAACGTAGGCATTGCCGGCCGTCAGCCGGACCACCCGGGTGGGGGCGCCGAAGGTCAGGCAGACCTCGTCGGCCGTGGTCCGGCCGGGGGTCAGGCCATCGAGCTGATCCGGGTCGAAGCCCTGGTCCTCCCGGTTGATGCCTACCGCGGCACAGCCGGCCGACAGAAGGGCGGATACCAGGATGAGGGCGATAAAGGAGCGGGTCGGGGTCATTTGGCGAGGGCCTCCTGCTGGATCTGTTGAATCTTGGGGTGGGTGAGCAGCTTCATGAAGTCGGGGTTCGTCATGAGCGTGCCGATATCCCCGGACTGAACGGCCGACATGGCCTTCGGGTCATCGAGGACCTTCCGGACCGCCGGGTCGTCCTCGAGGGCGCGGATGGCCTCCATCACCGACTCATCGCCCATGAGCATCTGAGCAATCCCGGCAAGCTGAGGGCCGAGGGCCGAAGGTGTCGCCGGGGTTGAGGGCCCGGCCGGGGTCGGCGGCGCGGACGGCGTGGCCGAGGATGCTCCCCGCTTCCGGATCACCGACACCCGGGACTCCGGAATTCTAAGGGTTCCGAGGGTTTCGGTGCGGACCGAAAAATGCCCGTCGCTCACCCCGATCACCTCGCCGTAAATCTTGCTGCCGTCGGTCAACCGGATTTCCCGGATTTCTCCGGCCCCCGCCGGGTTCGTCATCACCAGCAGCCCGACAATCACCACTATCCACATCCACTGCCTGCTCACGGTCTCTCTCCTTTTGTCTCCCATCGTATCTGAAAAATTCACACTTTTCATCCTACCATGGAAGGGGCG
>CAYNGG010000367.1:0-4372 GCA_964396575.1 uncultured Desulfobacteraceae bacterium
AAAGCTCGGGCCGCATGGTCAGCCGGAGCCGGGCATGATTTTCCGCCACTTCGGCCACCTCGATGCCGAGAAACCGGGCCATGGGGTCTCGACCCACCACCGAAACGGCGTACTCAATGGGATCGTCAATGGGGTCGTCAGGGGTCATGAAATCTCCCGATTGTCGTTAAGATGTGTATTGAATCGCCAAAAATCCACAACGTGAGGTCCGGTCCGTGTCCATGAATCTATCCGACACGCTGAGCCGGCCCATGGAGATCGCCGGGCGGCCGGTCGCCCCCCGCTTGACCCTCGCCCCCCTGACCGGTCTGGGCCACGTTGCCTTTCGGGAGCTTATGGCCCGGTTCGGGGGATATGGACTGCTCTTTTCGGAGATGTGCAGCGCCCGGCGGATACCCCATGAGCGCCCGGAGACCTCGCCCTGCTTTCGGTGGCGGGAGGCTGAGCGGGACCGGCTGGTGATCCAGATCCTCGGCGACGACCCGGGGACCATGGCCGAAGCGGCCCGGCGGATCGAGGGGGCGGGGCTCTTCGGGGTGGATCTCAACTTCGGCTGCTCGGTCTCGGCCATCCGGCGGCGCGGCGGCGGGGCGGCCCTCTTGACCGATCCCGACCGGGCCGGCCGGATCGTGGCGGCGGTCCGGCGGGCGGTCGCCTGTCCGCTGTTCGTGAAATTCCGGACCGGCTGGACCGACGACCCGGAGGTCCCGGTGGCCCTGGCCCGGCGGTTCGTCGAGGACGGCGCCGATGCGCTCACCTTTCACCCCCGGGTGGCCCCGGACCGTCGGAGCCGGCCCCCGCGCTGGGAGTACATCGGCCGGGTCAAGGAATCGGTCGGGGTGCCGGTTTTCGGCAACGGTGATGTCTTTGACGCCGATGACTGCCGGCGGATGCTCGAGACCACCGGCTGTGACGGGGTTGCGGTGGGGCGGATGGCCGTGGCCCGCCCCTGGATTTTCGCTCAGTGGACCGCCGGATTCGACCCAAGCCCGGAGATCTATCTCGATACGGTCCGGGAGATGGTCCGCTTGCTGGAAGCCCACTTCGACCCATCCCGGGCCTTGAGTCGATTCAAGCGGTTTGCCCGCTACTTTGCCGCCAACTTCACCTTTGGCCACACCTTTTTCGCCGGTATTCAGAACGCCCCGGACATGGCGTCGGCGTGGCGGGCCGTCGAGCGGTTTTTCGAGACGCCCCCGGCCATCGCGGCCCGGCCCAACATCAACCTCTTTGCCGGATAGCGGCCGGCGGCTATTCCCCCGACCCGGCCCGGCGGTCCAGAATTTCCATCACGGTCTCTTCGGAAACGTCATGCCAGTGGCGATAGGCTTCGGCCACCGCGAACCGGATCCCCGACCGGATGTTGGCGCAGTAGATCCGGTCGGCGGTCCAGGCCAGGGCCTCGAGAGCCCGGCGGTGGCCGGTGGGCACGGCGACGACCACCCGATCGGCGGTTCCCCGAACCGCTTCGGCGGCGGCCCGCATGGTAAAGCCCGAGGCCAGGCCGTCATCCACCAGGACCGCCGTCCGTCCGGCCAGGGAGAGGGCCGGCCGCTCGCCCCGAAAGCGAAGAACCCGGCGGCTCACCTTTTCCCGGGTCCGCTCGACCCCTTCCGCCACCGTTTCCGGCCGGAGTCCGAGGTGAGCCACCAGGTCGTCGTTGAGCTTCACCGATCCGTCAAAGGCCACCGCCCCGTATCCGGCCTCGGAATTCCAGGGCAGGGTGATCTTGCTGACCACGCAAACGTCCAGGGGCAAATCCAGGGCGTCGGCGAGGGGATCGGCCACCGGGACGCCCCCGGCGGGGATCGCCAGAATGATCGCCGATGGACCGGCCTCCGGCTCGAGCATCCCGGCCAGGACCCGGCCGGCTTCGCCCCGGTCTTCAAACACCGGCCGCCGGCCGTTTAAGTCCGTCCGCTCGACGATGCCGCACGGCTCTCGGGCAATGTGAGGGTGAGTCATTTGGGCTCCATGAAGTCGCTGAGGTTGATCACTTTTTCCCCTGACGGAACCGGACGGGGACGGGCGCCTTTGCCACCGGTTTCTTTCAGGTTTTCCACCACCGATTGAACCTCCGGGTCCTCCCGGATCAGGGCTTCGATCCGGGCCTCGTCCTCCCGCCATCCCTCATGGAGCGAGTCCACCGGGAGATCAACGCCGGCCAGGCCGGCGAGCCGCTCGGCCAGGGACGCGAGGAGCCCGTAATGGACCGTGTTTTCCAGATAGAAGGGGCAGTGGCCCCAGAGGCTGACGCAGCGGAACCTTCGCTTTTGGCCTTCCGACTGGAGGACCGTGTGGACGGCTCCGGGCCCCTGGTAGTCGATGGGCATGATGTCGGCGGCGGCCAGGCGGTTGAAGAGGTCATCGTCGGAGGCGATCCCGGAAATGAGCCGCTCGGTGTGGAGCACGCTGTCGTACATGCTGCCCAGAGTGACGATCAGGGTCACGCCGAGATCGGTACACAGGGAGAGGACCGAGTCGGCGAATTCGGCCCATCGCATGGACGGCTCGTTGGCCTTGAGGACCACCACGTCGCGCTTGCCCTCGCCGGTCTCGGCCGCGTAGAATACCCCGCCGGGCGGGGCGTATTGTTTCAGGGTTCCCCGGGCGATATGAACCCGCGGACGGGCTCCGTCGTACCGATAAAAACGCTCGGCGTCGAGCCGGGCGAAGGCGGTCATCCGCAAGGTCCGGATCAGGTAGTCGGCCATCCCGCTGGAAACGTCCATGGCGTTGCCCCAGCCATCGAAGCCGGCAATGAAAACGGGGCGCGTCAATCGGGGGAGGGTATCGACAACAATGGGGGGATCATTCATATCAATCCTTCCGGGCCTCAAGGCGGCCCTTGATTCGAATGCGATTCTGGTGCATGATCATCCCTTCGAGATGGCTCCACTCTAACAGGGGGCCCCGCCAGTGTCAAATCCATTCGGCGGGGTCATCCCGACCGCGAAATGAGGGGGACGGATGGCTGACAACGCCTTTAACGACCTGAACGAAAGCCTGATGGATGAGGTCCTCGGTGACATGGCCGACAACTTTTTCGGCCGGCGCAAGGGGATCGACGACATGCGGGACCTCCTTGACCGATATGCCGACTCATGCCGGGAAAAGGCCGAATCGGCGATCCGCCGGGCCGCGTGTTTCAACGCCCTCCTCCCCGACCCAGCCGGTGGGGCGGTCGAGCGATTCTATGAGAGGATCGGGGTCCGGGGCGCCGAGCCCTTGATCAACGCCGGCGCCGAGATCGACACCCTCCCGGACCGGATGCCTTTTGCTCTGACCGCTCGGGGCCGGTTCACCGCCCTGGTGGAATGGGCTTACGACCGGACGGCCCGAGCCTGCCGGGACTATCTCCACGGGCCCCCGGAGGACGAGTCCGGTCCGGAGAACGGGGAAATCGAGGGGTATTACACCCTGGTCGAGCGGATGGTTGAGCTGATCAACGAGGAGATCCGGAAGGTCAACACCGATATGACTCCGGCCGGAATGCTCCAGCGGGTCCGGCGCCTGGACGTGGAAGGCGAACGGAAGGCCCGGATCGCCGGCGGCGTTTATGCGGGCTACGACAGCGGTATGAACCGGGGGCTTCAGCTCCAGCCGATCGATTTCGCGGCCCTGGAGTTGCCCGATCTCCCGGATCTTCCCCCCCTCGGGTCGGTGTCGTGGTCGGTCGATCGGTTCTGCCGGGACCTTTACGACGCCCATAAAGAGACCATCAAGAAGACTCTGGCTGATGTCCGTCGCCGGATTGCGGCCGGCGGATGATCCTAAAGGCGACGGCCGGTCGCCCCTTCAAATCGGGGCATCGATGATGTAGGCATCCAGGTGCCTATCATCCACGTGGACTTCGGAGATCGCCTTGTTCCGGAGGGAGATGCCCGCCCGGTGGACCGATTCGGGGTCGTTGGAGACCAGGGGATGCCAGGCCGGCAGGGGCTTGCCTTCGTGGATGATCCGGTAAGCGCAGGTCCGGGGAAGCCAGTCGCACCGGGCAATCCGGTCCGGGGTCAGGACCACGCAGGCCGGGATGATCGTCCGCCGGTCTTCATACTGAGTGCATCGGCAGGCGTCAATGTCGAGCAGCCGGCAGGCGACGCTGGTGTAAAAAACTTCTTGGGTCTCTTTGTCCCGCAGCTTTTGCAGACAGCATCGACCGCAGCCGTCGCAGAGGGCTTCCCATTGCTCGGGCGTCATCTCCGCCAGCGTCAGAACCTCCCAGAACAGCGGTGCCGGCACGGCATGGCGTCCGCTCATCATTCGATCTCCCGTCCCCTTAAAGATTTCCGCCACATCTCTTTCACCACGGGGGCATCATAGCCCAACGGCCCGGCCGTGTCCATCCCCCGGCCGCGCCCTCATCGTTATA
>CAYNGG010000368.1:0-4350 GCA_964396575.1 uncultured Desulfobacteraceae bacterium
ACCCGCCGGGCTACCAGACCTCCGGGTAGCCGATATCGACAAAGGCCGTCTCCATCCGGCGCTTGTGGTCCCGCTCCATGGCGGCCAGCTCCTGGAAGGTCCGCTTCTGGTCGGCGTCGGTGCAGCCGTCGGCCAGCGCCGAATACCGGGCCATGGCGGCGGCTTCCTTCCGCATGGCCAGGGCAAAGGCGTCGGCCGGGGTCATGTCCGTGGACAGAGGCGGCTCGTCCACCGCCTCGGCCACGCCGTAATCCCGGCTCTCGTCAAAGGGGAGCGACTCGGGCATCTTGTCCCGGAAGCCTTCGAGTATCCGCTGGTGTTTGGTCTCCTCGGCCACAAACCGCTCAAAGAGCTGCTTTAAGTGGTCGTCGGTCATCCGCTCGGCCACATCCCGGTAAAAATTCTGGGCCTCGATCTCGCCGGCGATGGCGTCGGTCAGGATCTTTTCGTATTCGGCGCGGTCCATGATGTTCTCCTTTGGGTCGGGGTTTCGGTTGGCGTTAAGGTGCTCGTCCGATTGGATACACCAGAACCGGGGGCCGCGTCAATCGGCCGGACCCGCTTGACGGATTCGGGCCGCTGAGATATGGCGGGAAGACGAGGCGGGCGGTGTCCGCCGCGATCCCCATGACCCCTGGAGACTGTACTTGACCACGCTCTTGCCCCGACAACGCCTGTTTATCATCCTCGCCTCCCTGCTGGCCCTGTTTCTCTCCGCCCTGGACACCCTCGTCATGGGCGCGGCCATGCCGACCATCGTGGCCGACCTGGGGGGCCTTCACCTCTATTCCTGGGCCTTTTCCGGTTATATGCTGGCCCGGGCCGTCAGCCTGCCGATTTTCGGGAAGCTGGCCGACCTCTTCACCAACCGGCAGCTTTACGTGGTCTCCATCGGGATCTTTTTGGCCGGATCGCTGATGGCGGGCCTGTCCGGCTCCATGGCGGTCCTCACCCTCTCCCGGGTGGTCCAGGGAATCGGGGCCGGCGGAAACTTCGCCCTCGTTTACATCGTCTTGTCCGACATCTCGCCGCCGGAGCGGCGGGGGAAGATGATGTCGGTGGCCTCCTTTGTCTGGGGCCTGGCCTCGGTTCTCGGTCCCACCGTCGGCGGGGTGGTGGTCTCCTATGTCTCCTGGCGGTGGATCTTTTTCGTCAACATCCCGCTGGGCGGGCTGTCCCTTTTCGGGATTCTCCGGTACCTGGACGAGACGAGGGAAAAGCGGGCCGCCGTTTCCATCGACTATTGGGGGGCCCTCTCCCTGTCCACCGCCATCCTGTCCCTGCTGACCGCCTTTATGCTGGGGGGGCAGCGGTACCCCTGGATCTCGGCGCCGGTCCTGTCCCTGTTCGCCCTGTTCGGGGCCGCCGGGATCGGGTTTTACTTTGCCGAGCGACGGGCCAAGGACCCGATTCTGTCCTTCGACTTTTTCCGGAAACCGGCCTTTGCCCTCGGCAACGCGACGGTCCTCGGGGCCAGCCTGGTGATCTTCCCGGTCACCGCCTTCATGCCGCTGTTTGTCCAGGGGGCGTTGGGGAAAACTCCGGCCGAGCTGGGGCTGGTGATGATGTTTTTGAGCCTCGGCTGGTCGGTGGGGGCTCTCTTCTGCGGCCAGACGGTCAACCGGCTGGGGGAACGGCCGGCGGCGCTCCTCGGGGCCGTCAGCCTCATCGCCGGGTCCTGGATGACCGCCGGCTTTTCCGCCGAGACCGCCTTTTCGGTCTGCGCGGTCGCCATGGTCGTCGCCGGGGTCGGCATGGGGTTCGTCTCCATCTCGACCCTCCTGATCGTCCAGAACAGCGTCGGCGTGGCCGACCTGGGCGTGGCCACCTCCGCTCATCAGTTCACTCGAACCCTGGGGGGAACCGTCGGCATCGGGATCGCCGGAAGCCTCATGACGACCCGGTTTCTGCAAACCACCGACCGGCTCATGGCGGGGGAGACCGCCGGACAAATCCCCCCCGACGTGCTGACCCTCCTTCGGGACAACGTCGAAAACCTCTTCCGGCCGGAAATCCAGGCGGCCCTCGCCCCGGCGGTCCGGACGGCCCTCCAGGGGGCCATGGGCGAGTCGGTGGTGGCGATTTTTCGCGGCATTTCCATTGCGGCGCTCTTCTGCCTGGTCGCCGCCTATTTTCTGCCCGGAGACCGCCGGCGATAAGCGCCGCCGGTTCCCGGCTCATCACAATCAGGAGGTCATAATGCGATACGGTGCCATGAACAACCCGCTCTCTCCGCTGCTGGAGGAAATCGAGGCCATCGGAAACCTGGGGTTCGACTACCTCGAGCTGACCCTGGATGCCCCCAACGCCCACTACACGACCGTCTCCCAACAGCGTGAGGAGATCCTCGCCCGGCTGTCCGACTACGGGATGGGCCTGGTCTGTCACCTGCCCACCTTCATCTACATGGCTGATTTGACCCAGAGCATCCGGCGGGCTTCGGTGGAGGAGACCATCCGGTCGGCCGAAACAGCCGCCTCCCTCAACGCCGAGCTGGCCGTGCTCCACCCGCCCATCCTGAACGGGCTCGGCCGGATCGCCATCGACATGGCCATGGATTACGCCTACGAAAGCCTCTCCGCCGCCGTCGAGCGGGGAAAGCAATTGGGGCTGAATCTCTGCGTGGAAAACATGTCCCCCTCATTCGGGGCCTTTTCCGGGGCCGAGGACTTCGACGAGATCTTCTCCCGGTTTCCCGACCTCCGGATGACCCTCGACATCGGCCACGCCAACATCGACGGCCGGCGGGGAAAAAAGGCCATCGGGCTCATCGAGCGCTATGCGGACCGGCTGGACCACCTCCACATCAGCGACAACCGGGGCCGGGATGACGACCACCTCCCCATCGGCGCCGGAAACATCCGCTTTCCCAAAGTTCTCCGAACCCTGAAGGAAACCGGCTACGACAAAACCATCACCCTCGAGATCTTCACCGAGGACCGGGAATACCTGACCATCAGCCAGATGAAAATCGAGGCGATGCTCGACCGGCTGGGTCCGGCACCGGCCCGGTAAAGGACAAACAATGCCGCGGCCCTCGAACGCATCCAACGCCGTCGAAACCGCCTTAAACGGGGTAGTCAGGTTCCCCACTCTACCCCTGAGCTCCGAAGCGCTGGCCCGACGGCTCCACGCCCCGCCGGAGACCGTCCGCCGGCCGGCCGCCGACATGCTTGAAGCGGCCACCGCAACGGCCCGGTTCGGGGTCGGGTATGTGACGGAAGCCGGCGAGGACGCGGTGGTCATCGACGGAGTCCGGCTGGTCAGCCGGGTCCTCCGGCGGAACCTGGAAGGGGTCGGCCGGGCCTTTCCCTTTGTCCTGACCCTCGGCCCGAGGGCCGACGCCCGGATCGACGCGGAAACCGATCTCCTGGATAAGTACCTCCTCGACGAGATCGCCACCGCCCTTCTGGACCGGGCCCGGACCGCCCTCGAGGCCCATCTCCGGCGCCGGTTCGGTCTCGCCCGACTCTCCTCCATGGCGCCGGGGTCCCTCGAGGACTGGCCCATCGAGGCCCAGCGGAACCTCTTCGCCCTCCTGCCCGACGTCGAAGCCGCCATCGGCGTCCGCCTGACAGAGAGCCTCCTGATGCTCCCCCGGAAATCGGTCTCCGGGATCTTTTTCCCGGCCGAAACCACGTTTCTGAGCTGCCGGCTCTGCCCCCGCCCCCGCTGCGACCACCGGAAAGCCCCCCATGAGGCTGAAACGGCCCGGGCCTACGGGCTGATCGACGACTGACGGGGGAAATCAGCTTTCTCCGTCGTAGGACGGGCAATCCCGCTTGGCGTCGATGTGGGGCTTGATGTCCAGGATCGGCGTCCCGTCGAACATGTCGATCCCCCGGACCGAGATCCGGTTCCCGTCCACCGCCGTTACCGTCACCACCGACAGCCCGATGGGGTTGGGCCGTCTCGGGGAGCAGATGCTGAAAACCCCCATGGGCCCGTCGCGGTGGGGCGGGGTCTGGACCAGGAGGCTCTCGGAAAAGGGCGGGCTCTTGTGAAAGCAGAAGAGCACGACGATCCGCTGTCCGGGGTGAATGTCCTTGAGCCCCTGAATATATTCGGGGTCGATCTCGAGCGTGCCGGTCACATCCGACAGGCTCCAGTGCCGGGGCAGGCTCGTGGCCTCGGTCCGGACCGTGCCGATGGGGGTTAAGCTTATGTCCATTGGATCTCCTTTCCGTGTTCAGTCTCACCGGGCTCCCTCGATACCATGAATCGGGTCCGCGTGCCAGTTGAATGTCGGGATAAATCTCTATGGCGGGCATGGCACCAGGGAGGATGAATTCCCCGCCAACCGGGGCGTTGCCCTTAGAGACTTCCGATTCGATTTCGATCCCGATTTCG
>CAYNGG010000369.1:0-4349 GCA_964396575.1 uncultured Desulfobacteraceae bacterium
CATTGGCCCCGTGGTCAACCAAGGCCAGGGCGGCCACGGGGGGCCGCCCCTACAATCCACGCCAGCCCCCGGGTAATATCCCTGATTATCCCTAATCCTTGTTCCGGTTAGCGCGACTTGGCAATGAGCCGGTAAACCACCATTCCCGCCAGCCAGGCGGCGTCCTCGGGGGAGAGCATCCGTCCCGCCGACGCATCGAACAGGACGTTGGCTTCGGCGTCGAATTCCTCATCCGCCGCCCAGACCCCCAGATGAACCGGGACCCGGGGAAAGGGCGTAAACTCGTACCCCACGTCCCCCATGTCCACCGGAACCCCGGCCAACGCCGCCGCTCCGACCGCCATCGTTTCCGGTGAAGCCCCGAAGACGGCCTTGAGCGGGTCGATGGCCCGTTTGACAAAGGCGCTGTAATAAAAAGCGGCGCCGGGGATCTCCCGGTAGGCGATCATCCGGCCGTCCGGGGCATTGAGCGTAGCTCCCTGGAGGTAGTGGAGGATGAGGACCTGCTCCTGGATGGGGACTTCGGCGGCCGGATCATCAGCGTCCGTCAGCTCGAATGCCGGATGGCTCATGCGATAGTTTCGAGTGAGAAACGGGATGATCAGACGATCTCCTTCGACCGCATACCCGGCAAGCTCGGCAAGGCTGTCCAGGGGCCGATCGGCGAGCGCCTCGACGGCGATCCGACGGGCTTCAACATAGTCATCTACTCGTGCCACGAAATTCTCCTTGTTGTCCATCCATCATTGATGATTGATGGTTTTCCGTCATGGTTGGCGTGAACAATCCGTGATCGTCAATCTAAAATCTAAAATCTAAAATAAAAAAGCCCCACCCGCAAGCGGGAGGGGCTGTGGGGATCGGTTGCCCGGTTAGGCCATGAGCCGGTTAGAGCTCCAGCCAGGAGTCCGAATAGAGGGTCCGGCCGAGGATCACGTCCACCGTCTTGGCATAGTCGAGCAGCTCCTTGGAGAGGCTGCCCCGGTCGGGCTCGTTGCCGTCGAGCATCCCGTGGATGAGGTCCACGATATCGGGCCGCTTTCCCTTGGCGATCTCGGTAAGCTTTTCGTCCAGGGGGTCGGAGATGACCGAGTGCATTCCGCACTTGTCCAGCATGACCATGTAGGTCTGGTTCAGGATGGGGCGGAGATGGTTCGGCGGGCCGTTGGAGATGTTCGACAGTCCGCAGGTGGACTTGGCACCCGGCGCGATGTCCGGGATCATCTTCTGGAACTCCATCAGGCTCATGAGCTGAGGCTGCTGGATGTTGACCGGGGTCACGATCCCATCGGCCCAGATCTTCTCATTGGGGATGCCGGCCTCATTGGCGAAGTAAAGCAGCTCCACGCAGAGGGCGGCCCGCTCATTTTCGTCCCGCGGCAGTCCCTCGGGGCCCCACATCAGGGCGATGAAGTCGGCTTCATATTCGGCGGCGATGGGCACCATCTTCTCGTAGCGCTCCGGCCGGACCATGATAGAGTTGATCAGGGGCGCCGGGGCCCCGGCGGGGCGCTTGTAAACCTTGAGCGCCGCCTCGATGGCGTCGATGTTCGAGGTATCCAGAGCCAGGGGGATATCGGTAACAACTTCCTGGACGGTCTGGACCACCCACGGCATCAGCTCATGGCCATCCTTCTTGGCCGGCCCCAGGTTAATGTCGATGTAGTCCATCCCCTTTTCCTTCTGGAAAAGGGCTTCCTCCTGGATCGGCTTGGGATCGCGTTCCTTGTACGCCCGGCCGATTTTTGTCGAGATCACGTTCAGACTTTCGCCAATGAGCAGCATAGATCCTCCATTTCAGGTTGTCGGTCACGCCATAGCGTGAGGTGGCGGGCGGGCAAGTGAAGGGTGAAGAGTGAAGAGTGAAGGGTGCTCCAAACTTCAAACTTCTTGCTTCAATGGCCCGCCCGGATCGTTTTGCGGAACCCCGCCAGGTGGGCCGGTCCCTACTTGGACTTCAGGAAGGCCGGAATATGGGCGGCCTCCCGCGGGCCTACGGTAATGGTCCAGTCGGGCAGCTCCTCCTCCACATCTCCGGCGATGGCCGCGGCATAGCCCGGGATGATCAGCTCCCGGGTCTTGACCTTGTCGGCGATCCCGCACTTCTTGGCGAACATTCCCACGTCGTCGCCGGCAAACTTCCCGGCGGCCCAGGCGGTCATCACGGAGAGCCCCTCGGAGTCCTTGATCAGGAGATAGGACGGGACCTTGGAGCCCTCGATCTCGCCGGAAACGATGAAGTAGGTCAACGCGAAGTTGGTGGTCACCAGCACCGGGGAATTCTCGGTGGGGTTGCCGATCTCGTAGATGCCTTCGGTCACCGTCATGGGGCGCTGCGGGTCGGTGTAAATGTTGAGCCGCTCGAGGAACAGCGGGAAGAGGGTCTCGGCGGTGAAATCGGACAGGACCACGATCCCCGCGTACTTGGAGATGAACATCGCCGCCACCATGGCTTCGACGTCCAGGTTGCCGGCCATCTCACAGGGGAAGGCGATGGTGGGGAATCCCAGCGACCGGTTGCTCTGCTTGAGCGCCGCACGGCGGATGGCCACCTGATCGGTCAGAGCCGCCTTCACCTCACGGGAGCCGGAGTCGATCACCAGGTCCTTCAGCCCCATGCCGGTGAGCTTATCGGTCAGCGGAATGAGAGCCTCCACCGAATCGGCCTTGACGGCCAGGGGCAAATCGTTCTCCTTGGCCAGAGCCCCGAAGGCGTCGGCGGTGGCGTCGGTGGCCGCATAGAGAAGGGGCCGCTTGAACCCGGCCGCTTCAATCCCCGCCTTCATCACGTCTTCCTTTTCGGTCATCAGGACGAGGTTGAATTCCGACTTTTCGGCCACGATTTTGGCCCGCTCGCCAAATGCCCCGGCATCACCGTTAACATCCTTTAATGCCACGAGCTGAGGCCGGAGGTTGAATCCCACCCGCTCAATCTGGAAAGCGTTCCATTCCTTGAGATTCTTCTCCAGCTCGCCGGTGTCGATATCAGAGCCCACCTGGGCGGCGATGGCGGTGGGGTTGTAAAAGGTCTTTTCATGGCGGTAGAGAACGGTTTCACCGCCGATCGCGAAGGCCCGGACCCCCTTGCCGATCTTGACCGGCCGGATGGGCGGCGCCGAGGCCTCGGCAAGCTTCTCCCGGGCCTCGTCGGAAACATAGGGACACGCATCCAGCTCCGCCTTGCCGGATGCAAGGTTCATGGCAAACGCGAGACACGTGGGAACACCGCATTCCTTGCAGTTGGTTTTCGGCAGGAGCTTGAATATCTGAATACCGGTTAATGCCATTTTGGTCTCCTTATCGGGTTAGACCTCCGAGGTTTACAAAGTTTTGATAACCTCGGAGGTCTCTATCACATCAGACATCCGAGGTTTCCAATTTTTTTTGGAAACCTCGGAGGTCTTTATTCATCCTTATCCGACCAGCGACTCCATCTTCATCGCGGGATGACCCTTTTCCTGGAGGTAGGGCAGGATCTCCTCTTCGGTGATCCCGACGGTGTCATCGGCGATCATCTCGTAAAGGTTGGGGTAGCCCAGCTCCTCGCCGCGCTTGTCCAGACGATCCTTGAGCTCGTCCTTCAGGATCTTGGGCATCCAGACCACCCGGAGAAGGCCGCCCTCTTCCTTGTCGGTGGGGCCGTCGCCGCGGATGAACTTCCGCTGAGTGATGTTGAACTTGGAATGGCCCACGAACCCCGGTGAGGATGCCCCGCCGCCCATCACGCCGGCCAGGGTGGTGAACTTCATCCCGCAGGGGGTCTCGCCGGTGTAATCCCGGTTGACCGTCATCACCCCGTTGCACTGGGGCAGCATGGCGGCGATGCACTCGCAGCAGCCGCAGGTGGTCATCGGGGAATCGACGATGGAGTAGAAGTTATACCCCTCGATGGCGCCCCGTGAGGCCTTTTTCACGAACTCGTTGACGCCCTTCCACTGGCCCTTCCAGGTATCCAGGCACTCACCCTTTTCAATGGGCTGGTTGGGGCCGACGGGGTTGATCTCGAATGAAGCTTTGCAGTCCATCCAGTTGTAGGCGCCGCAAAGACCGGTCCGCTCAGGGCTGACGGTGCAGACGTGGGTGGGCGCGAAAGACTGGCAGAGAGTGCAGGAATAGTAGGTCTCAACATCCTCGTCCCGCATCTTCTCGACCCGCTCATCCCGCTGCTTGTACTCGGCCCGGGCCCGCTCGGTGAGCTTGTCCACATCGTCTTTCTTGGTCATAAGGGTCACCTGGGCCTTGTCGAAGATCTTGCCGAAATCCTGATGGAACTTGGCATGGAGGACCACCCCGATGTCCTTCAGGGTGAAGCCCTTCTCGATGGCGGCCTTGGAGATCCGGACCCAGGA
>CAYNGG010000370.1:0-4343 GCA_964396575.1 uncultured Desulfobacteraceae bacterium
TGAAAGATGCCTATGGCCGGGAGGCCGGCGAGCTGGCCCGGCGGGTTCCGGAATGGGTCGAGACCCTGAGAGCCCGGACCGCCGAGCGGGAAGCCAAGGTCGAGGGGTATGTCGAGGAGCTCTCGGACGCGGCCCGGGCATACAAAGACGCTGAGACCCGGCTCCAGGACCATCTGAAACAGATCCGGGATTATACGGCCGCCATCGATCAGCGCCGGGAGATCCTGAGAATCCATTTCAACGCCGACCGGGAGCTGGGCGGCCGGTTTGCCGAATCCCTGCCCGAGATGCGCGAGGAGGTTGAGGGGCTCGCTTCCCAAATTGAAGCGGACCTGGCCCGGCTCGATGAGACCCTGGCCCGGATGCGGGAGCACATTGAAGCCGTGGCGGATGAGATCGTTCCCCTGGCGTTGAGCGCCGGGTGACCGACTGATCCAGACCGAACAGCCCGCCGTGCTCCCCGCTTCCCCCGCCTTTTGCTCGATCCGCGGGATATCAGTTTAGATCCGGTCTGGCTCCACAAGTCGATCCCAGCATTTTTGGACAGCCTTTCCGCGGTGGATATTGAATAGTGATCAGGATGGCTGACCGACGGCACAATCCGTTCATCCCCCCGCTAGTCGTTGTATTCAGACAAGGTCCGGGACAGGGCCTCGATGTCGATGGGCTTGGGGATGTAGCCGTTCATGCCGGCCGCGAGACATCGTTCCCGGAAACCGGAGAAGGCATGAGCGGTCAGGGCGATGATGGGCACCGTCGCCGCCGACTTGCCGCAATCCCCCCGGCGAATCCGGCGGGTGGTCTCCATCCCGTCCATGTCGGGCATTTCCACATCCATGAGCACCACGTCGAAGCGGTCCCGGCCCAGGGCCGTCAGGGCGGCCTCGCCGCTCCGGGCGACGGTCACCCGGTGGCCGAGCTTGTTCAGGAGCAGGTTGGCGAACTGAATGTTCATTTCGTTGTCCTCGGTCAGGAGAATGGACAGGGGCGTGTCGGCGCGGTTCGAGATCGGGGTGCGGGAAGGCGCCGCCGTTTCCGTCCCGGTGACCTCGGCCGGGGAGAACCGGGCGGTGAAGTGAAAGGTGCTGCCCCGGCCGGGCTCGCTGTCCAGCCAGAGCCGGCCGTCCATCAGCGCCACCAGACGTCGGGATATGGCCAGTCCCAGGCCGGTGCCGCCGAACCGGCGGGAGGTGTCGCCGTCAGCTTGGCGAAAGCTTTCGAAAATCAGCTCCTGTTTGTCATGGGGGACACCGATGCCGGTGTCCTCAACCGAAAAAGCGAGGCTCAGGCGGCCGTCTTCGAGGGTCTCGTCCCGGCGGACCGCGACCGTCACCGAGCCGGTGTCGGTGAACTTGATGGCGTTGCTCAACAGGTTCATCAGGACCTGCCGCAGCCGGACCCGGTCCCCGATCAGGCAAGAGGGCACGTCATCGGCCTTCTGTATCCGGAGCCGCAACCCTTTGCGCCCGGCGCTTGCCGTGCCCGTGCTGGAAACCGAGGCGAGCACCTCGTCCAGGTCGAATTCAGCGGCTTCCAACTCCATCTTTCCGGCCTCGATCTTCGAGATGTCGAGGATGTCGTTGATAATGGTCAGGAGGTGGTCTCCGGCCTTCCGGACCCCTTCCAGGAGCTCCGCCTGATCGGCGTCGAGGTCGGTGTCGAGGGCCAGCTCGGACAAGCCGAGGATGGCGTTCATGGGGGTCCGGATCTCGTGGCTCATGTTGGCGAGAAACTCAGTTTTCGCCTGAGTGGCCCGCTCAGCCGCATCCCTGGCGGTCTTGAGGTCCTCCTCCATCCACTTCCGGCGGGTGAGGTCCTGAGCGATGACCAGGCGGACGAGACGGCCGTCCACCCAGCGGATGGCCCGGGTCTGGACATCATACCACCGGCCGGTGGCCTCGTTGAAATACTCGTGCTCAACCGTCCCGGCCGGCCGGCCCGCCGCGTCGATCAGCCCCGTGGCGGTGCAAAACGCGCATCCCGGGTGCTCCGGCACTCCGGTCGTCTCCCGGCAACAGTCCCGGTTCCGACACCGGTCGCAGATCTCCTCCATCCGGCGGTTGATAAACCGGATGGCCGGGCGTTCGAGGTCGCGGACCATCACCGCGATGCTGAGGCTGTTCATCACCGTCAGAAACCGTTCGTGGGATGCTTTCAAAGCCCGTTCGGATTCCCGGTGCTCGGTGACGTCGGTGCTGATGCCCACCAGCCCCCCGGATGTCCCGGTGTCGTCCCCGAAGCGCCAGGTCCGGACGTTTAAAATCACTTTGGCCCCGTCCGGCTTCATAAGGGTAAGGGTCCCGTGCCACGCTCCCGCATCCATGGTCTGATCGAAAATCTCCCGCTGCCGACGCGGGTCTCCCAGAGTCAGGATGGATTGGCCAAAGACCGTCTCCCGAGGCATACCGGCCAGCTCGAGCATCGCCTCGTTGACGTAAGTGACCCGGCCGGTCAGATCGGTGGCCACGACCCCGTCCTGAATCTGGTCCAGCAGTTGGGCCTGGAAGGCGAGAGTTTGCCGGGCCGCCGCCAGGTCCCCCTCGGCCCGGGAAATGGCACGCTCCCCCGTGATCTGACTCAGGACCTGAGCCACCACCCGGGGGAGCAGGTCGAGAAAGGAGCGGTCCTTGACCAGGTAGTCCCGGCCACCCCGCTTCATCATCTCCACCGCGATCTTTTCATTGCCCCGGCCGGTCATGATAATGAAGGGGACATCGTGGCCGCGACTCTCCAGGGCGTCCAGAAGGGCCGTGCCGTTCATGTCCCCGAGATGATAGTCGAGCAGGAGAAGGACGTCCGGCGACCGGTCCACCCGGGCCAGGACCTCGGCCCCGCCGGCGACCTGTTCGGCCGCCATGCCGTCGCGCCGGAGCAGCCGGGTGATCACAAAGGCCAGCTCCGCGTCGTCCTCCACCACCAGCACGGTGGGAGAATCCGAATCATGGCAGGTCATGGCCGGCCCTCGCTGATAGGGTCATCCTATTTCTGGACCAGGGGGCCATCGGGATCTCCGGGCTGCCGCCGCCGGATCTCGGTATCGTAAACCGAGGCCAGAAACAGGGTGGCAAAGGGCTGGGTGACCAGCGAGGTGATAAAAAACGAGCTGCCCACCGTCGAGATGCCCACAAAGAGGATCATCACCACGAGGTGGTCCGCGACATCGCCCTTGAGGGTCAGCCGGGCGCTCTCCCGGACCGCCTCCACGATCCCGAGCTCCCGGTCGATCATCAGCGGGAGCATGTAAAGGCAGATATACGACAGCCCGAGGGCGATGACCAGGCCGGGCAGAACAAAAAGCAGCAGCCCGACGATCACCAGGAGAAGCACGACGACCCCGAATCCCAGAAGCGGCCAAAAGAGGCGCATCTGGGAAAAGATGTCCATCACCATCGGCTCCCGATCATACCGGATGAGCAGCAGAATGGCGTTGAAATACCCGGCAAAGGCCACCGGCCCGAGGATGCCGAAGGTGATGATGCAGATCCCGACAAGGGCCAGGGTCATCAGAATCAGCGGGACGATCCGGTCCCAGAGGCGGTGCCAGGCGGTTTCCAGGTGAGATTTGAAATTCATGAATGGACTCCTTCCATGAGAAATGACGGCAAAATAGCTAAACCCGTTCCGGGGCGATCCCGAGAACCTCTCCTACTATACGACGGGACCGGGGAAAAATTCAACCGGTCGGGCCATTATTCGGCGGAGCGTGTGATGGGAGAGGCGGCGGGAAATCTAAAATCCAAAATCAGAAATCTAAAATCCGATAACGGCGTCATCGTCATCCAGAAAGCCGCGCCCGGGGGCCTGTCGGGGCGGACCCGGCCGGCCGCCCTGAATGGCGGCGGTTTTGAATCAATTTGGCTTGACCTTTTCTCCGGAGCTGATATGATATCCATCCAACTAACGCTCCCGCTCTCCGGCGCAAGTAACCGTCAATCCAGACTGTGAGCCCCAATGGCCGACATCACATTCGACAAGCTTTCCATTGCGCTGACGGGTTTACCATTGTCCGGCTGCTCGCTGATGGGTCAGCTTCTGGGGCATCACCCCAGAATTTTCAGCCCGCCGTTCCGATCGCCGCTTTGCGGGGCCCTGAGCCGGCTCCGTGATGATTTGGCCGATCATCCGGACCTTCGGGTCCAGATCGACGCCGACCCTGATCTTACGGCCCAGCGGATGCTCAACGCCTTTCGAGGCTTTATGAACGGCTGGTTCGCGGAAACGCCCAGGCCGGTGGTCGTGGACGGGAGCCCGGATTGGCTCGGGATGATCGAGATCCTTCACCGGCTCGATCCGGAATTCCGGATGATCGTCTGTGTCCGGGACCTTCGCCAGATTTTCGGGGC
>CAYNGG010000371.1:0-4317 GCA_964396575.1 uncultured Desulfobacteraceae bacterium
TGGCCGGCGTCAGCCGGATGGAGTACCCGGCCAACATCCGGGTCATCCGGATTCCCTGCACTGGCCGGATGAGCCCCAAGTTCGCCCTGGCCGCCCTGCGTGAGGGGGCCGACGGGGTCTGGGTATCCGGGTGACATCCTGGTGAATGCCATTACCTGGAAGGTAATTACTACGCCAGACGGAAATTCGACCTGTTCAAGGGCCTCCTGGAGCACATGGGCGTCGAGCCCGGCCGGCTCCATTTCTCCTGGATCTCCTCCGCCGAGTCCACCAAGTTCGTCGAGGTGGCCCGTCAGGTCACTGAGGCGGTCCGGGCGGCGGGGCCGAATCAATATTTCGTTAAGCAATCGCTGAAGGTCGCCTAACCATGGAATCATATACCGAGCCCATTCGAGAGATCGCGGCCCGCCTTCTGAAGGACTGCCAAGTGGAGGCGGTGATCGGCTTCCGCAAGGGGTCCGTGCCGATGATGAACGAGCCGTGCATCATCACTCGGGCCGATGACGCCGGCCAGTTGGTCTGGGACGGCAACTGCGGGATCAACCTGGCCAACTACCTCACCGGCCGGAGCGGAAAAATCGGGGTTTTTGCCAAAGGCTGCGACAGCCGGAACATTGTCACCCACATCCTCGAGAACAAAGTCCAGCGGGACCGGCTCGTGATAGTCGGCGTCCCCTGCACGGGGATGATCGACAAGCGGCGGATTCGCGAGACCGCCCCCGGCGAGATCACCGAGGTCGTGGAGGACGCCAACAACATCCGGGTCCGGGGCCGAGACTTCGAGGAAGTTTACAACCGTAAGGAGATGCTCCAGCGGAACTGCCGCCATTGCGCTCACCCGAACCCGGTGATCCATGACGAGCTGGTCGCCGACCTCCTGACGGAGCCGACAGACGTGGACCCGTTCGAGGAGGTCCGGGAGATCGAGGCCATGGACCCGGAGGCAAAGCAGCGCTACTTTTCGGATTTGCTCGCGCCCTGCATCCGGTGCTACGCCTGCCGGAACGCCTGTCCGCTCTGTTATTGCCCCACCTGTTTCGTGGATGAATCCATGCCCCAGTGGGTGGGCAAAAGCCAGCATTCGATGGACGTCTGGACCTTCCACTTTCTCCGGGCCTACCACTGCGCCGGCCGCTGTACCGACTGCGGGGCCTGTGAGCGGGCCTGTCCGGTGGGGATTAACATGCGGCTTTTGACCCAGAAGCTCAATAAGGACTGCTTCGACCGATGGGGCTGGGAAGCCGGCCTGTCCACCGATCAGCGGCCGGCCCTGGACACCTACCGGCCCAATGATCCCGATGAGCTCATCAAATAGCGACGGTTTCGGAACCCAACCCAAACGCGCCAACACGAAAGCGGATCACCATGAAGTGCATCAAGATCGATAAAGACGCCTGGACGGCGGGACTTGCCCGGGCGGCGGACCACTACCGGCTCTTCGGACCGGTCCGGGAAGCGGCCCACACTGCATTCGCTCCGCTGCCGCCCGACCGGGCTCCGGACATGGACATCCAGAACACCCGGACCTCGCCCCGATCGGTGGTCTATCCCCAGGCCGAGGTGATGTTCAACTACACCACCGACGATAACGACCCCGACGCTCACGTCATGAAGACGCCGGAGCGGGACGAAACGCCCCGGGCCGCGGTGGGCATCCGTCCCTGCGACGCCTACTCCTTCGTCCTCGTCCGGCGGAACTTCGATACCCCGGAATATAAAGACGTTTACTGGCTGGAAAACCTGGCCGGAACCACCTTCGTCGGATTGGCCTGCGAAAACCCGTGCGCCACCTGCTTTTGTACATCAGCCGGCTGCGGCCCTTACCACGAGGCGGGGCTCGATGTTTTGCTCCTGGAAGACGGCGACGGCTACCTTGCCCGGGTCCTGACCGACAAAGGGACGGATTTTGTCAAGGCCGCCGGATGGGAGGAGACCACCGAGCTCTCCGATGCCGATTTTGAAAAGCGGAAGGCGGCGGCCGAGGCGAAGATCGTGTCCGAGGTCCCCACCGACCGGCTCTCATCCACTGATACCCTGGCGCTCTATGACGCCGACTTCTGGGATGATGTCGCTTTTTCCTGTATCAACTGCGGGACCTGCACCTATCTCTGCCCCACCTGCTGGTGTTTTGATATCCAGGATGAGACCAAGGGCACCGACGGTATCCGCTACCGTTGCTGGGATTCCTGCATGTTTCCGCTGTTCACCCTCCATGGCTCCGGGCACAACCCTCGGGGGGATAAGGTTCAGCGGGTCCGGCAGCGGTTCATGCACAAGCTCAAATACTATCTGAGCCAATACGGCGACGGCATCCAGTGCGTCGGCTGCGGGCGCTGTGTTCAATACTGCCCGGTGAACATCGATATCCGCCGGGTGTGTGGTCTGATGAACGACTTCGGCGAGGCCGAGAGCTGCGCTGTCGCGTGAGCATAAAGGGGGACACCGTGGACAATCCGTATTATCCCTACCCGGTCCGCATCGATGACATCGTTGTCGAAACCGAGGATAAGAATCTCAAAACCTTCACACTCAAGTTCCTGGACCCCGAGGATGAAAAGCGGTTTGCCTACCACCCCGGCCAGTTTGCCGAGCTGTCCGTGGCCGGGCTCGGGGAAATCCCCATCGGGATCGCCTCGTCGCCCACGGAATCGGGCCACCTGAGCTTCACCGTCAACAAGGTCGGCCGGGTCACCTCCCATCTCCACAAGATGAAGGTCGGCGACATCATGGGGGTCCGGGGTCCTCTGGGCAACTGGTACCCCTGGGAGGCGTTAAAGGGAAAAAACCTCGTGATCATCGGCGGCGGGTTCGCCTTCACCACTCTGCGATCATCCATTGTTTACATGCTCGAAAACCGGGACCAGTTCGGCGAGATCCACGTGATCTACGGAGCCCGCTCGCCGGGGATGCTCCTCTACCGGGATGAGCTCGCCCAATGGGAAAAACGGGACGATCTCAACATGCACATCACCGTGGACGCCACGGACGACCCGGACTGGAAGTACCACGTCGGCTTTGTGCCGACCATCACCGAGCAGGAGGCCCCCGAGGCGGACGAGGACACCTATGCCATCGTCTGCGGACCGCCCATCATGATCAAGTTCACCCAGCCGGTCCTCGACGCCCGGGGCTACGGCCATGATCAAATCCTCATGAGCCTGGAAAACCGGATGAAATGCGGGATCGGAATGTGCAGCCATTGTAATGTCGGCGAGTATTTCGTCTGCAAGGACGGGCCGGTCTTCACCCTCTCCCAGCTCAACGCCATGCCAAAAGAATATTGATGGCGTCGGTAAAGATGATTTTTTTTGTTTGACATCCGGAGACGAATTCGGTATAGGTCTAATTTCTGTATAGGTTGTATAGGATCTTTGGCTAACGGCCACTATGTAGGATAACATCATTATTTTAAGGAGGAAACCCAATGCCAGAAGTAGAATTTCAGGGAAAGACGTTTAAAATTGACGAGGACGGATTCATTGACGATTATAACAACTGGAATGAGGAGTGGGTCCAGTACGTCAAGAAGGAAGAGGGCATCGATGAGCTGACCGATGAGCACAAGAAGGTCATCACCGTGCTCCGCGAGTATTACGAGAAAAACGGGATTGCCCCCATGGTCCGGGTTCTCTCCAAGGTCACCGGCTTCAAGCTGAAGCACATCTACGAGCTGTTCCCCTCCGGACCCGGCAAGGGAGCCTGTAAAATGGCCGGCCTGCCCAAGCCCACCGGCTGCGTCTAGTCCCTATTCAGTCAGCGTCTTACGACCTTACGCGCTCAAAAAGGGCCCTGCCATAACAGCAGGGCCCTTTTTATTGGGCCGATTCGGAGGCGACCGATGATCCTCAGCGTCAAGACATCGAAACGGACCGAGATGATCGACATCACCGCCGAGGTCCAGGGGGCAATTCGACAGTCGGGATTCACCGACGGCCTCTGCATGGTCTTCGTCCCCCACACCACCGCCGCGGTGACCATCAATGAAAGCGCCGATCCGGCCGTCCGGCGGGATATCACCATGGTCTTAAACGAGATCGTCCCCTGGCAGGCGGATTATCGCCACATGGAGGGCAATTCCCCGGCCCATGTAAAATCGACATTGGTGGGCGCGTCGGAGCTGATCGCCGTTGAGGGGGGCAAGCTGGTGCTCGGGACCTGGCAGGGGATCTTCTTCTGTGAGTTTGACGGGCCCCGCCGGCGGAAGGTCCACCTGAAGCTCCTGGCGGGTTAATCGTTGTGCCGCCCCCGAAATCATTAACCCATCGGATCCATTCGGCGGGAAGGCGACTGAGAAACCTGAGCTACCGGATTCCGGAA
>CAYNGG010000372.1:0-4312 GCA_964396575.1 uncultured Desulfobacteraceae bacterium
ACGGGACGCTGAGCAGATAGCCCGCGATGATCCCGCAGAAAATGGGGATCAGCCGGAGCATCCCCCGGCCCATCAGGGAGACGAGGACGGTGACGGCCAGGGAGACCATCGAGACGAGGACGGCGGTGGTCTCGGGGACGAGGACGGCCGACCCGTCGCCGGTTTTGCCCATGGCCAAGTTCACCGCCACCGGGGCCAGAATAAGGCCGATGACCATGATGACCGGGCCGGTGACGATGGGCGGCAAAACCCGGAGCACCATCTCGGGGCCCCGCCAGCGGATGAGAAGGCTCAAGACCATATAGACAACCCCGGCCGCTGCCAGCCCGCAGAGGGTTCCGGGGATTCCCCAGGTTTGGACGCCGTAAATGATCGGGGCGATGAAGGCGAAAGATGAGGCCAGAAAAACCGGCACTTGCCGGCGGGTGATCTGCTGGAAGATCAGGGTTCCAAGCCCGGCGGTGAACAGGGCCACGTTGGGGTCGAGGCCGGTGAGCAGGGGCACGAGGACGAGGGCCCCGAAGGCCACGAAGAGCATCTGGGCGCCCAGGAGGCTCCCGCGAAGGGTAAACCGGTAGTCGGTGGCGGAGGGGTCATGAGCCATGGGGTCTCCTTGGGGGCGCTATTTGGTTCCGAAGATTTTGTCCCCGGCATCGCCGAGGCCGGGGAGGATATAGCCGACGTCGTTGAGCCGTTCGTCCACCGCGGCCACGTAAACGCTCACGTCCGGGTGGGTTGCCTCGAGGCGCCGGATGCCCTCGGGAGCCGCCACCAAAAAGAGGCCTCGGACATCGCCGCATCCGGCCGCCTTGATCAGGTCGATGGTGGCCATTAGGGTCCCGCCGGTGGCCAGCATGGGGTCAACGATGAGCGCGATCCGCTCCGCCATGTTCCCGGTCATCTTGACATAATACTGAACCGGCTCCAGAGTTTTTTCGTTACGGTAGAGGCCCACCACGCTGACCCGGGCCGACGGGATCATATCGAGGACCCCGTCCATCATCCCCAGGCCGGCCCGGAGGATGGGAACCACCGTGATCTTTTTGCCCTTGATCCGCTGGATTTCCACCGGCCCGGCCCACCCCTCGACGGTCCGGGGCTCCGTTTTCAGATCCGCCGTCGCTTCGTAGGTGAGCAGCCGGGCCACCTCCGATGAGAGGTCCCGGAAGTCCTTGGTGCTGATGTCTTTTTTCCGCATGAGGCCGAGCTTGTGCTGAATGAGAGGGTGATGAACAACGTGTACGGGCACGGGACGCACTCCTTGTCGCTTGAGGGTATCAGGTTCAGGTTGGGGGGCACGGTCGGCGCCGGCGGGTATGGGGGCGCGGGGCTAAAAGAAGCCGAGGGGCCGCTGGAACGTGAATTTAGCGGGCTGGATCACCATTTTTTCATAGGCCGGCATGGTGTTCCCGCCGGCGGCGGCAAAGGGGACCGACGCGATGAACAGGGCCGATCCGAGGACCGTGGCGACAACGCCGACGGGCCGGATCAGCAGGAGATCAAAGGTCATGGCCCCGGCGCTGCGCTCCTCGGACTCGCCGGCCTCCTGAGCCAGCGCGGCGGGGACCGGGGCAAGGGCCAAAGCGGCAATCAGCAGGGGGATAACGGCGCGACATGCGATCCTGGCCATAAGGCCTCCTTGGGAGCTAACGCTCCGATTTGCCAGGGCGTTTCAATAACGGCCCGGGCGTGGATGGATTGTGACGGCTCGGTCCGAAGCTCGGGACGGCCGCCAAGTGGCCGACAGGCGGATGTTGACGGACGCCTGCTTAGATTTTAAGTAAGTGAATGGTGGTCAACGTGTCAAGCGAAAATCGATCCGCCCCGCTTCCGGAGGTGACCGGCACCGACGTCCATATCGAGGTCGCCGTGGCCCTCCCGGTGAGCGGGACCTTTACCTACCGGGTGTCCGCGTCCATGGGCGGCGAGGCTTCCGTCGGCAAACGGGTCCTGGTCCCGTTCGGACGGCGGCGGGTCACCGGCTATGTCCTGGGCCAGGCGGACCCGGATGCCGTGCCGACCGGTACCAAAATCCTGAAGATTCTGGATATCCTGGACGAGACCGCCCTGTTTCCGGCCGAGATGGTCCCCTTTTTCCGCTGGACCGCCGACTACTACCTCCACCCCCTCGGAGCGGTGATCGAGACGGCCCTGCCCGGCGGGATCAACCCCTATGAGGAGCGGATCGTTTCTTTGAACCCCGAAGCGCCGTCCGAGCGGGAAGGGCCGCGGTCTCCGCTCAAAGCGAAGGTCCTCGACCATCTCCAGGCCGGTCCTTGCTCTGTTCGGAGCTTACAGCGCCAGGTCGATGCCACCGTGACCCTGGCCTCGCTCCGGCGCCTTCGGCAGGCCGGCTATGTGCGATGGGAGCGGCGGCTTCGGCCTGGAGCGGCGGGCCCTCGGACGGAGCGGTGGGTTTCGGCCGCCGGCGACCCGTCCGAGGTCGTCGAGGCTTTGACGGACAAGCGGCGGGCGATTTACGAGCGGCTCCTGGCCGAGGGGCCGCTGCCGGTCCGGGCTCTCCGGGAGACCGCCGCCACCGCGCCGGCGATCCTTCGCCGGATGGCCGATGCCGGGCAGGTGACGCTCTTCGACCGGCCGGTTCACCGGGACCCTTTTGGTGAGCCCATCACCCCGGAGGCCCCTCACCAGTTGACCCCGGACCAGGATCGGGTCGTCTCGGCGGCCGGGTCCCGCCTGGGTGACGGGTATGCCGCTTTTCTCCTGACGGGCGTCACCGGGAGCGGCAAGACCGAGGTTTACCTCCATCTGACCGCCGCTGCCCTGGACCAGGACCGGTCGGTCGTGGTCCTGGTCCCGGAGATCGCCCTGATGTCTCAGATGGCAAGACGGTTCCGGGCCCGGTTTGGCGAGCGGGTGGCGGTCCTCCACAGCGGCCTGTCGGCCGGGCAGCGCCACGATCAGTGGATGCGGATCTCCAGAGGAGAAGCCCCGGTGGTCCTGGGGGCCCGGTCGGCGGTTTTCGCCCCGGTCTTCCGTCCGGGTTTGCTGGTGGTCGATGAGGAGCACGATTCATCCTACAAACAGGATGGCGGACTTTTCTATAACGCCCGGGATCTGGCCGCGGTCCGGGCCAAGGACTCGGGGGCCGTCTTGATCCTCGGGTCGGCCACCCCGTCGGTTCAATCCATTTACAACGTCCGGATCGGGAAGCTCACCGACCTGCGTCTCCCTGAGCGGGTGGCGGCCCGGCCCCTGCCGGAGATCACGGTGGTTGACCTCAAAACGGTCCCTCCCGGCCAGGGGCCGCGGCGGTGGTTTACCCCTCCGCTTCTGGCCGCCATGTCCCGTTCCCTGGCCGACGGCGAACAGGTTCTCCTCTTTTTGAACCGCCGGGGCTACGCCACCTTCCCGGTCTGCGTGGCCTGTGGTGAGGCCATGCGCTGCCGCAACTGCGACGTTACCCTCACCTATCATCAGTCGAAAAACGCCTACCGCTGCCACCTCTGCGGCTATTTCCAGGGCCCCAAAACCCCCTGCGGGGTCTGCGGCGACCCCCGGATCAAGCGGCTCGGGTTCGGGACCGAGAAGATCGAAGCGGCCGCCCGGGCGTTGTTCCCGGAAGCCCGGGTGGCCCGGCTGGACCGGGACACCACCGCCCGGAAGGGGTCCCTGGTCCGGATCTTGAAACAGCTCCGGGACGGGGAGATCGACATCCTGGTGGGGACTCAGATGATCACCAAAGGCCATGATTTCCCCAACATCACACTCGTGGGGATCATCTGCGCCGACCTCTCCCTGAGCTTCCCGGATTTCCGGGCCGGGGAGCGGACTTTTCAGCTTCTGGCCCAGGTGGCCGGGCGGGCGGGCCGGGGAGACCGGCCGGGTCGAGTGATCCTTCAGACTTATAACCCCACCCATTACAGCATCACGGCGGCCCGAGCCCAGGACGTGGAGCGGTTCTATCACCGGGAGATCGAATTCCGTAAGCCGTTGGGATATCCCCCTTTTTCCCGGTTGATTCAGCTCCGAATCCGGGCGAGGGATCATCGGAAGGCGGAGGCGGCGGCCCGGGAGCTGGGCGATGCGTGCGCTCGCATCCGGGAATCGGCCCCGGAGCGGTTCGGCTCGGTGGAGGTCTTGGGTCCCATCGAGGCGGCCGTGCCGCGAGTGGCCGGATACCACAGGTGGCGGATGCTGCTCAAGGGGACCCGATCCACCGCCCTCCGCGGCCTGGTTCGAGCCCTCGAGTCCGAGGCGGCTCATCTGTTTTCCGCCCGGGAAGTCCGGATTTCGGTGGATGTGGACCCGTTTTTCATGTACTAAGCGGCGTGCTTTTATCGTGAAAATA
>CAYNGG010000373.1:0-4301 GCA_964396575.1 uncultured Desulfobacteraceae bacterium
GTCGATGCCGATGATCTCGTTGCGAAACCGATGGCCGACCCCGTTCAGGTCGGGGATGGCCGAGATCGGGACATACTCGGGGACCACCAGCCCGACCCGGGCGCCCCGGAGGTTGGGGCCGAGGTCAACCACCTGATCCCGGAATCGCTCATAGTAGGGGCCGTGAGTGTAAGGGAGCCAGGCAGCCACGGTGACGTCGGCTTCGCCGGTGGCGAGGGCTTCCCAGACGGCGGCGACGGTCATCTCCCGGAGCTCGACCGCGTAGGCCAGCTCGCGTTCCAGGATGATCTTGACCACGTGAGTGCTCGCCAGTGCCGACGACCACCCGGTGTAGGCCAGGCGGATACGGTTGGGGTCCGCTTTGTCGGCGGCGGCCGTGTCGGCGGTGAGCCCCGCCGCCGGCGGGAACAAACTGATGAGGATAACGGCCGGAATGATGATGGCCCGGCGGGGAAATGGCATGGCTCAGGGCATCACGTAGAAAGCGATTTTCTTGTCGTTGAAGTCGGTGGGGGAGACGGAAGTGAACTCGCCGCCGACCATATTCTTGTTCACCAGCTTGGCCTCGACCTCCTTTTCAATAAGGGTGTTCTGTGGGTCGTCGAGCTTGAACTGCACCTTGAAGAGGTCGCCCGGCTGGAAGCGCCGGCTGTCGAGAATCTCGATCTTGATCCCGGTCCGGGAGAGGTCCAGTATCCGGATGGGACCCCGAAACGCCTTGGGACCGAAAACATAGACGCCGGACAGGCTCGTCGCCTTCCGGAAGGTCTTCCGCCGTTCGAGGAGCACCGAATAGGAGTGACCGCAGTTGCAGTGGCACTTGATCCGCACCGCCCGCTTGATGTCCTTGTATTTGCTGACATCGACGGTCTTCGCCTTGGTACACTTCTCGCAAACGAACGTCGCCTTGTTCTCGCTATTGATGAAAACCCGTTTATCCGCCATGTCGCACCCACCTTAATTTCCGACTGCATAAATCGTTTGACAAACTAGGATAGTTAACTATAATTGCCCAGAAGAAGTCAAGACGGAAAACGACGTTGGACGCCTTGGCCTGTACCTGATTGACCATCCTTCGGCTAAGACCTCCGGGGTTTCCAAAGTTTTGGAAACCCCGGAGGTCTAACCAGCCGACTCCCCGGATTCATTACTGATTGGTCGTAGGGGCGAACTGTGTGTCCGCCCGCCTTGTGTTCGCCCGCATTAGGCAAACACGCGGGGACAACCATGTCCGTCCAGACGGACCAGAGAGGACAAACAGATGGACAACGTAGCGACACTCACCATTGACGGCAAGACCTACGAGCTCCCGGTGGTCGTTGGGTCCGAAGGGGAAAAGGCCATTGACATCTCGACGCTCCGAAGCCGGTCGGGCTGCATCACCCTGGATTACGGCTACACCAACACGGGCTGCTGCACCAGCGACATCACCTTTGTGGACGGCGAGCGGGGGATTCTTCGCTACCGGGGGATTCCCATCGAGGTCCTGGCGGAACGATCCTCGTTCCGGGAGGTGGCCTATCTCCTGATCAACGGGGAGCTCCCCACGCGCAAAGAGCTCAACCGGTTCTCGGTCCTGCTCAACGACCACTCCCTTGTCCACGAGGACATGCAGTTCTTCTTCCAGAACTTTCCCCGGGCATCCCATCCCATGGGCATTCTGTCTTCCATGGTCAACGCCCTGAAGAGCTTCTACCCTTACCTTCGGGACATG
This sequence comes from uncultured Desulfobacteraceae bacterium, assembly GCA_964396575.1. GTDB lineage: Bacteria > Desulfobacterota > Desulfobacteria > Desulfobacterales > JAABSP01 > CAYNGG01. Next base: position 1,715 of record CAYNGG010000373.1, read on the forward strand.
GAAGAGGAGATCACCACCACCGTAACCCGGCTCATCTCCAAGATTCGGACCCTGGCCGCCATGTCCTACAAGATATCCATGGGCCACAAGGTGGTTTACCCTCGACCGGATCTGTCATATTGCGAGAACTTCCTGAACATGATGTTCGACTCCCCGGTCCGGCCCTATCGGATCGACCCCGACATCGTCCAGGCCCTGAGCATCTTTTTGATCCTCCACGCCGACCATGAGCAGAACTGCTCGACCACCGCCGTCCGGGTGGTGGGGAGCGGCCAGGTCAACCTCTTTTCGGCGATTTCCGCTGGGATCGCGGCCCTCTGGGGACCCCTCCACGGCGGCGCCAACCAGGCGGTCATCGAGATGCTCGAGAATATCGTGGCGGACGGCGGGGACATCAAAAAGGTGGTGGCCCGGGCCAAGGACAAGACGGACCTCTTCCGGCTCATGGGCTTCGGCCACCGGGTTTACAAAACCTATGATCCCCGCTCCCGGATCATGAAGGCGATGTGCGACCGGCTTCTGGAGAAGTACGACTACTCCGACGACCCGCTCTTCGATGTAGCCAAGCAGCTCGAAGCGATGGCCCTCGAGGACGACTACTTCGTCTCCCATAACCTTTATCCCAACGTCGATTTTTACAGCGGGATCGTCCTGCGGGCCATCGGAATTCCGCTCAACATGTTTCCCGTGATGTTCGCCATCGGGCGGCTTCCCGGCTGGATCGCCCAGTGGAAAGAGAGCATCGACGACCCGAACTGGAAGCTGGTCCGGCCCCGGCAGATCTACACCGGGCCCACCGAAACCGACTACCTTCCCATCGAGGAGCGAAACGACGACCCGACCGCCGGGACATCGGGTCCGGGGGCCATCGCCTTTCAGAAGCCTTCGGAGCGGCGCTAGCGAAGCATCACTTGTTTGAGAAAGGGAATGTTGTCCAGGGACTTGCCCGACCCGAGAGCCACGGTGGAAAGCGGGTCATCGCAAACGTTGATGGGCAGACCGTTTCGTTCTTCCAACAGGCGGTCGAGGTTTTTCAGGAGCGCCACCCCGCCGGTGAGAAAGATTCCGGTGTTGACGATATCCCCGGCCAGCTCCGGCGGGGTCCGCTCCAGGACGTAACGGACCGCGTCGGCGATGGCCTCCACCTGCTCGGCAATGGCCTCCCGGATATCCTCGTAGTCCACCGTGAGGACCCTTGGGATGCCGGTGACCAGATCGCTGCCCCGGACATCAACGGCTCGGAGGCCGTCCCCGTCGGGCTGAGCGTTACCGATGGCCATCTTGATGGTTTCGGCGGTGCTCTCCCCGATGATGAGATTGTACTTTCGCTTGATGTGAGCGATGATGGCCGCATCCATCTTGTCCCCGGCCACCCGGAGGGATGTGCTGCAAACAATCCCGGCCAGGGAGATGACGGCCACCTCGGTGGTCCCCCCGCCGACATCGACCACCATCGAGCACCGGGGCTCGGTGATGGGGAGATCCGCGCCGATGGCCGCGGCCATCGGCTCCTCGATAAGATAGACTTCCCGAGCCCCGGCCCGCTCCGCCGACTCGATCACCGCCCGCTTTTCCACCTGAGTAATTCCGGTCGGGACCGCCACGATGACCCGGGGCCGACGCCATAAACCGCGCCGGCCCGCCAGAGCCTTGCGGATGAAATGGCGGAGCATGGCCTGGGCCGCCTCGAAGTCGGCGATGACCCCGTCGCGGACGGGCCGGATGGCGGCGATGCAGCCGGGGGTCCGGCCGAGCATCTTTTTGGCGTCCAGCCCCACCGCCAGAATCCGCTTCTCTCCCCCCCGGTCAGTGTGAATGGCCACCACCGACGGCTCGTTCAACACGATCCCCCGCCCTTTCATGTAAACCAGAGTGTTGGCCGTACCCAGGTCGATGGCCAGGTCGCAGGACCAGAGGGCCGCGAGCCGGCCGCCGATCCCCCACCGCAACCCCCCGCCCAGGTATTTCCCGAACGGTCCCAACGAGATGCCGGGCTCGTGAGCGGTTTGCCGGCGGCGGAAGGCCCGGCCGCCGGAACGCCGGACGGGATGATCACCGTTTTCCCCCGGCGGGTCGTCCGGACGGGCGCAAGGCCCGCCCCCGCGGCGATGGTCAGCCCCGTCAATGGGCTGGTGCCGGATATGGCATTGATGGGGCGAGAGGCTCGGGGCTGAGGTCATGATGTCGGGCTCCTTTGATGGGGCGGGCACGGCAAACCGGGTTCCACAGATCCGGCATCGGGCATGGGTTCCGCCCGAGGGGATCGGCGTTTTGGGGATGCGGTAGCGGGCCCCGCATTCCGGACACTGGATGATCGATTTGGAAACGGTTCCTGGCGATGAAGGTCTGCGCATGAGGTCCGCCGGACATGGGTTTGCAAGCTGCCTTCATCTATTTCACATCGAGACTGGGGCCGCAATGGGGTCGGATCGGTATTCGGGGGTAGAAATCGGCGCGGTGTGTTAGAAGTTTGAAGTTAGAAGCGTGGTTTGGAACACCATTCACACTTCACAATTCATAATTCATAATTCACATCACGGGAACGGACCCCGGCGGCGGCGCGGGGTCCGAGGGGATGGATTAGATC
>CAYNGG010000374.1:0-4294 GCA_964396575.1 uncultured Desulfobacteraceae bacterium
CATTTTCATGCCTGGGGGTGATCCCTTCAATGGCCCAGGCACAATGCCCTTATCAATCGCGTTCAATACCCCATTGACCTGATTAGCATTGCCGGATATCGCGTCCCTGTCAAGGGATTTGCGGATGGCCCGATGACGAGGCGCCATCCCATTGACAGGCCGCTTTTAATGCCCGGCCTGGACACGCTCCGCGGAACCGGATATGGTATCAAAAGATATGCCGGGTCCGGGACATCGGTCCCGAAGGCTCGGCCATCGTTATCCCTCAATCGATTCACGGACGGAACAGCAGGTTGCCCATGCATAATATCATAGCCCCCTTTCTGAGCTGGATGGATGCCCACCCGACCCTGTTGTGGGGAGCGGGCGCCGTATCGCTGCTCATCTTTCTGCTCACCCTCATCGGGCTGCCCTGCCTGATCATCCGGCTGCCGGCCGACTACCTCACCAGCCGGCGGGATCACGCTCCCCGGCAATTTGTGGCGGGCACGGCTTTGGAGCTCCCCTATCGGGCGGCCAAGCAGCTCCTGGGAGCGCTGTTGATCCTCTCCGGGCTGGCCATGCTGGTTCTGCCGGGACAAGGGCTTTTGGCTATAGTGGTCGGGCTGTCGATGATCCACTTTCCGGGTAAGCAGCGGGTAATTCAGACCATTATCCGCCAGCAAAACATCCTCAAATCGGCCAACTGGATCCGAGCCCGGGCAAACCGGCCGCCGCTGTTGCCGCCGGATGAAAATTCCCGCGAGCGCAAAGGGCGCTGAGTATTCAAGAAAAAAGAAGAGGTCTTGGGATTGACCAAGTCATTGCCCGGCTGAACGCTTACACTCGAGGTTGGTTGAGCTCTTTCCGCCACGCCGAGGGCATGGCGCGGTTTTTTTCTGTATGGCCCTCGTTCTGCCTGATCAGCCGAATCGAGCGGTACGAGCCTGTAGCTGCATGGTGTGGGAGGGGGAGCCGTGAGGCTTCGCCCTGTTTCCATGCCCGAAGATTTCGCTGCTGAGCAAGGCAAACCGATCCCCCCCGATTTCAAATTCTTGGATGACGTGCAAGCCCCTACGGGTCATAGTATCTTTCAATTCTGCAAGCACATCAGTCGGTACCAGAAAATGCGCATCTATCCCTCTCACTGATTCTTGCTTGTGCTCCGCTTCGATCTCTCGATAGTGATTGATGAATTCAATATCTGCATCCTCCCTTACATCCTTGATCGCGGGATGGGTTACCAAAAAGAACCTGTCATTGCCGTCTTGATGCTCCTCGACCATGACGTGAATGGGGCACGATTGCGCTATCCATAACGAGTGAGCCGCCAATATGCCGAAACAGAAAAGGAATGTCGCGACACCCCAAGCCCATTTTGGGGAGAGCAGTCGTCCGTCGTTTAAGGATGGGGTAGAAATCGCCGGTTGTGTTTGCGGATGAAGCGGCTTGCGTGCGGTTAGATAGATTTCTCCTCCCCACCCGGGAAATAATGCGCCCCACAACTGGTTGAGCCGAACCCACCATGCGTGGTTTTCCAGTGGATTGCCGGACCACCTGACAAGAAATGTCCCGGTCATCATTTCCACATTCATGTCCAGCGCATTTAGGAGCCGTTTCCATCGCTTTGGGGACATGGAATTGATGTGACCGCCGAGCTTGATGCGCCCTGCTTTCAACCGCCTTCTTAGATGCCATTCATGGGCCTTGGCAATCAGCGATGGGGCAACCGGACTTCCGGCAATCAGCACTCCTCCCGGCCTCAAGATTCGCGACAGCTCTCCCACGGTGAGCTCTGGACGCAGTAGATGCTCGATAACATGGGAGAACACAACGATATCAACCGAGTTTTCAGCCAGAGGCAAGGGCTTGTCAAAGTCACACTGGTGGAGCTCGCTGTATCCGCATTCTCGCAAGACACCTCTATCCATATTCAGGTCAAGGCCCACCCATCGGGTCTTCGGAAGATCGCCAACGAAGAGCTTGCCGTGGCCTCTGCTGCATCCAATGTCAGCGATGACCACTTCGCCTTCGCGTCTTTCGATTTCTTCCAGCAATGCACAACGTATCCACCAGTATCTCAGACCGCGAATGGGAAAACGTTTCCGGGCCGCTCGTGAATTTAAAATCCTGTTAGTGCGCGTGGCATTAACCCGATCAGGCAATGAATCCAATGTGAACCATCGATTGCCAACCCGCCGCTTCAGCTTTTCCAATAATAGATGTATCATGAAGATGTCCTGTGTTTGGTTGCTCGGTTAACCGGAGGTCATCACTGACCTCCAGTCACCTGAAAACCGTGCGTTCGCCTTTCAACGCACACGGCCCAAGCATTTCACGGGCCGGCTATTTCGGGATCACCCGGCCATGATGTTTTCCGCAATCTGAATAGCCTCATTATTCGTTCGACGCCTCGCCATCCATGCTAATGAATACCCGCTGCCCGCATCCGGCGCAGCGGGCGTGAATCCCGCCCGGCGGGATCTTGTGGCTCGGGGCGGTGCTGATCCGACCGCAGCTCGGGCATTGGACCCGGATAACGTCCAAGTCCGATTTCGGCTGGGCTTGAGGTTTCGGCTTGGCCTTGGGTTTTGTCCGGGGCGGACGTTTCCCAAAGGCTCGGTTATAACGATCATGAATGCTCTGCTCCTCGACCGGGGTCAGGGTATCCGACTCGATGAATTTATCGCTGAAATAGGGGATGATCGCGTTTTTCAACATCTTCAGCGCACCGATCCAGGTAGGCCGGTAATTCTCGGATTCCTCGACCGGCTCCAGGTAGCCGTATTGCCGCCTGAGGGCGACCTCCCGCTGGGCCTGGTCGTGGACATGGTTGACCATCTCCGATGCGGTCAGGTGGCGTTTGTCCCGCTTGCCGTACCGATCAAAGACGTGCTTTTTGTGGAGCAGATAGAGTCGGTCGGGGTCATCCGTGCGGTGGGTGCAGACCGATCGCTCAACGATGTCGGGGCAGATCGGCGGCCGTTTGGCGTTGTTCGTGTCGATGGAAAGCGACTGGCCGAAATCGGAATGGAGCTCGATATACCGGGCGTTGACCTTCAGCGCGTCGCCGATCCGGTCGGTGTATTGAAAGGCGGCCATGGCCACGTCGCCGAGAGTCTCGTTGACGAACAGACGGAAGGCGATCTGGGTGTCATATTTCCCGATCCGCTGACGAGCCTTCATGAAGTCTCCCACGCGCGCAAACCCGATGGCCGCAAGCCCTTTATCGGCCTCGTTGAAAAACCGGACCGCCTTGCGGTGAAGCTCATCCTCGCCTACCGGGGTAAACGTGGGCTCCGGGGACTCCCGGTAATGCTTCCGAAACAGGTAGGCGGCCGTGCCCACTACCGCGGCCGGCACCAGGATGACAAACAGGAGAAGAAACTGGTCCAGCAGCTTGATGATGTCCGCAATGATTTGCATGATTCAACGGTCCTCCGTTCCAAAACCATTCATCAGCTCCCGTGCCGGAACGGGTCATGATCCAAATCAGATACAGTTTTTCACATTTGGGAGCGGAAGTACAGAGGGAACCACGCCGGTTAGACCGCCGCCAATCCCAAAATGCCCTGAATCTCTCGCCTTTCAACGGAGCTCGGTGTCTGATTGGATTCAAATGGGCCTCTGTTAGGATTCGGTTAGCGGGACGTGGTGTGTTGACCTGTCAGCACGAAGTATTGTAAGATGTCAAAAAAGCGTTGATAGTTGAGCGCATTACCCACCCAGCCCGACTGGTCACCCCGCCGCGAGCCCGCCTGGCGCGGCTTTCATAACCCCGATTAGAAAGGAGACCACATGAAGCAAGCGATTACAATCGGTATTTTTTCCCTGGCCCTTCTGGGATTTTTGGGCCTTCCGGCGGTAGCGGAAATGCCGGCCGGCGAAGCGGACGCCCTGTGGGCCTACATCACGAAGGAATCGCCGTACACGGAGTGGTCCTTCTGGCCGGATCATCAGGGCATGCAGCCGGGCCGGGCGCCCCATGGCCCCCTTCACAAGGTCTTTGTGAATGATCGGGCGTTGAGCTCATCCAAGCCGCCGGTTCAATACGGGTCCATTGCCGTTAAGGAGAATTACGGCAACGACCGGGAGCTCAAGGCCATCACGGTGATGTACAAGCTCCAGGGCTTCAACCCCGATGACGGAGACTGGTTCTGGGCCAAATACTCGACGGACGGCAAGGCCGACATTGCGGGCAAGCCGGCCGGCTGTATCGGCTGCCACGGCACCCGGGCCAACAACGATTTCATCCTCGTCCACGAGTTCGACTGATCCCACCCCTTCGGCGGGAGCCGCCCGGCTCCCGCCTTTT
>CAYNGG010000375.1:0-4290 GCA_964396575.1 uncultured Desulfobacteraceae bacterium
CGCCTTTTCAGCCTCGATCCGGAGCTCGTCTCCATGGGACAGGAGCAGCAAACCCCGCTGGGCTCCGGCGGTTTCCACCATGTGGCGCATCAGGCGGTCCAGGAGCCGGCCGATGGCCATCTCCCCGGAGATGGCCCGGGATGCCCGCATGAGGGCGTCCAGGTCGAGGGTTCCCGCCGGAATGGTCTCGACGTCGGGCGGATTTTTTTCGTCGGCCTGAGGGGCAAAAGACCTCCGAGGTTTCCAAAAATTTTGGAAACCTCGGAGGTCTCCAGCCCGGAGAACCGGGTAGCGCTCTTTCATGAATGCGACTTTGGCGGATGCCCCCCACCGGGCGTAACACCGGCGGGCCGTCTTCATATAAGCGTGGCCGACGGACTCCCGGCCGCCATCGAGATGAAACCGGGCGGCCAGCTCGTTCGCCAGGGCCTCATCCCGGAGCCAGCCGCCTTGCCGGGCCGCTTCAATCGCGGCGTCGTAACCTCGGGAGGCCCGGGCCGATCGACCCGCGATCCGGTGGAGCTCCGCCGCCGCCATCCGCTCCAGGTGACGGAAATTATCCGGACAGTGAATCGCCCAACGGCGGAGCCGCCGGTACTCCCGCCGCATCCGCCGACGAGCAGGCCCCTTTTCCCAGTGCCCCATTTGCCGGTAAGCCCCGGCATGGGCCAGAAACGCGAGCAAGGCGTACCGGGCCGCCGATGGGGTCCCCGCCAGGGCTTGAATGAAACCGTCTCCGTCCCGGATGTGGCGGATGGCCCCTTCGAAATCCTCGTAGAGCAGGCCGATCTCGGCCTTGTGGTAGTGGTAGCGGGCGAGCCCCGAGACATAATGGCTACGCCGCATCCGCTCGACCCGGGTGGCCTCGTCGAAGTGCGGGCCGTTCAGAGTGCCTCGATGGTCGGTCCGGCCCATGAAGTTGAGGCAGGTCCGGCGGGCCAGGATGATGGAATCGAGGGCGTCCGGATAACGAATCCGCCGGACGACCGACTCGTAGATGCCCAGCTCCCGCTCGAGGGTCACCAGATCCAGGGCCGGGTCCCAGATCACCGCGTGAAGGGCGCTGTGACCGATGGAGACGAAGTCGCCCGACCGCCAGCCGGCCTCGATGGCCTGTTTGAACCAGCCCGTGAGTGTCCGGGTCGGGTGACTCCAGTGGTGGACCCCCAGAGCATAGACACAGAGCACCCGGCTCCGGTAGCGGACATCCTCGAGCCGCTCGCTCAAAGCCACGGCCAGAGTCCCAAAGGCGGCGGCCCGCTCCCCCTTGCCCCCGATGGCCAGGAACATCGCGTAAAAAACATAGGCGATGGCCGACTCCGGACAGTGACCATAACGAAGGTTGATGTTGGCCATCTTCAGGTTGGCCAGGGCGAACAGGGGCCGGTTGCCGGTCAGGTAAGCCGACGAATTCACCGATTCGAGGAGCTTCAGGGCCATTATCCGGGCCGGGTCATCGAGGATCGGGGCGTTGATGAGATCCTCGATCCGCCGCCGGCCCAAATGCCATCTGGCCTTGATCATCTCGGTCAACAAGGCCGCCCGGCCGGGGTAGGCGGGGAGCCGGACGCCCAGGATGGCCAGCCCCCGGCGGGCCGAGTCAATGGCATCCGTCATCCGGCCGACGGCCGCGTACTGTGCCGAGGCGATGTACCGGATTTCAGCCCGCTGGAGCGGGGTCCGGACTTGAGCTAAAAGGCTTGCCAGACAGGTCTCCGCCGTCTCGACGTCCCCGGTCAGGTGAGCACACCAGGCCAATTCCCGGTGGAGAGCGGCCGCCAGCCCGGATTGCCGGGACCAGGGATCGGGGTCCAACAGGGAAATCCCGGTCGCCGCGAGCTGATGAGCCAGCTCGTAGGCCGAGGCATTCCGGGCCTGAGCCGCCGCCGCCAGGTTCATCTCAGCCAGCTCCTCCCGCTCCGCCGGATCGGTCATCCGGCTCCGGCCCGCGTTCAGGTGCCGGACTGCATCCAGATCCCTTTCCCGTTGGAGCTCCGTGTCGCTCCGGCCGTTTTGCCGGATCAATCGGCCGATGGAAAGGTGGACCTCGGCCTTCCGGTCAGCGTCGATGAGCTCGTAGGCCGCCCCCTGGAGCCTGTCGTGGAGAAACCGGTATTCCACCCCCGCCGGACAATCCACCTCCGTCTCCTTCGGGGACGCCCCGCCGGTCGCCCCGGCGGCCACCAGCTTGTAGGCCCCGCTCAGAGGGACCACCACCCCATCCTCGATCGCGGCCCAGAGATCCGCCTGGGTCTCGGCCGGGGACCGGCCGTAAATGACGGCCAATGTCCGGAGATCAAAGGGGTTGCCGATGCAGGCGGCCAGCTTCAGGGCGGTCCGGGTCCGTTCGGGGAATCGGTCCAGGCGAGCCTTCAGGAGGTCGCCCAGGTTCGGGCCTCCCGCCAGGTCCTCGATCCCGACCTCGTCCCAAATCCATCCGGCCCGGTCGCCGTCGTAGCGGATGCTCCCGGCCTCATAGAGGCGCTTCAGGATTTCCGTGACGAAAAGCGGGTTTCCCCCGGTCCGGCGATGGACCGCCGCCGAAAAGGCTTGGGTCTCCTCGGGCGGGCTGAAAAGGGTCTCGGCCACCAGAAGGTTGACATCGGTGATGGAAAGCGGCCCCAGCGTGATCCGCTCCATCCGGGAATGGGTTTTAAGCTCCCTCAGCATCACCGACAGAGGATGCCCGGCGTCCAGCTCCTCACTCCTAAAGGCCCCGATCACCAGCAGGGACTCCAGAGCGTCCCGCCATGGCGGGATCAGCGACTGGATGAGCCGGATGGATGGCCCGTCGCTCCACTGAAGATCGTCTAAAAAGAGGACCAGCGGATGCGCCCGCCGGGCGAAAACCCCGATAAAGTCCTGAAAAACAATCCGAAACCGGTTCCGAGTCTCGGTGGGATTCAAATCGGGGACAGCCGGCTGAGAACCGATGACCTTCTCGAGCTCCGGAACCAGGTCAACGATAATCCGGCCGTTGCCCCCGAGCGCCGCCTCGATCCGCTCCCGCCAGCCTCGTAACCGGGAATGCGACTCGGTCAAAAGCTGCCGGACAAGCCCCCGAAACGCCTGCCGAATGGCCGGATAGGGGACCTCCCGCTGGAGCTGGTCAAACTTACCCTCGATGAAGTACCCCTGACGCTGAACAATGGGCCGGTGGACCTCGTGAACGGCGGCCGACTTGCCGATGCCGGCCGGTCCGGAGACGAGGACGAGGCCGACACCGCCTTCCGCAACCCCCTCGAACGCGGCCATCAAAGCCGCCGTGTCCGCCTTCCGACCGTAGAGTCGCTGGGGAATCCGAAACCGCTCAGGCACGTCCTCCTTCGCCAGAGTAAACGGGGCCACGGATCGGTGCTCAGCCCACTGATCCCGGCAGAAGCTCAGATCCCGGATGAGCCCCCGGGCGCTCCCATACCGAGCGTCCGGGTCCTTGTCCAGGAGCTTGAGGATGATCCGGGCCACCGGCTCAGGGATCTCCGGGCGATGGCGGACCGGATCGTCGGGCATCCGGGCCACGTGCCGGTGAACCCACCCCATGATGTCGGTCGCCTCGAAGGGCCGCTGGCCGGTGACCAGCTCGTAAAGAGTCACCCCCAGCGAATAGTAGTCGGATCGGTAGTCAAGGGATCGGTTCATCCGCCCGGTCTGCTCCGGTGAAATATAGGGCAGCGTACCCTCAAGCCGGTTGGAAACGTTGATGTCCTGGCTTTCCCTGGGCAGCTCCGATGCGATGCCGAAGTCGGTCACGAGCAAAGCCCCCGTGGCCGGGTCCCGGAGCAGGTTTCCCGGATGGATGTCCTTGTGGATCACATTCCGGCGATGAATCCGCCCGAGAACCCCCGCCAGCTCGATCCCGAGATCCAGCACGGTTTCCAAAGGCAGCGGGGCCGAGACCGCCGGAAACGGACTGCCCAGGTCCATGACCATGGCGATGTTGTCGTGGCTGTCTCTGGCCAGGTCGTGAACCCGAAGAACCCCCGGAACATCGGCCAGACGTCGGGCGAGTCCGTATTCCCGCTTCAGGGCGGCAATCTCACGGGGCACCAGAAAATCGGCGGTCAGCCGCTTGATGGCCACCGGAGCCCCGTCAGACAACCGGGTCGCCCGGTGAATCTCCGTCCGTCGGCTCCGGTAGAGCCGCTCACCGATCTCATAGCTCCGTAAGCGATATGGCATTTGATTTTTAATTTTAGATTTTAGATTGAATCTCAAGGATTTACCGGCACACGCCAATGAATTTTAGATTTTAGATTGATGATCGCGGATTTACCGGCATACGCCAATCAT
>CAYNGG010000376.1:0-4289 GCA_964396575.1 uncultured Desulfobacteraceae bacterium
ACAAAAAGGATTCAAATCATTGCCGAGTCAAGGCGGTGCTTGATCAATGCCGAGATTCCTTGCGGATGCCGGATGTTGTTTTGGTTGAGCTCGGCACCAAAAGGGTTGACGAACCGGCGTCAAATAATCTATCAGGTGTGGGTTTAGAATGCCGTTACGGCGGAGGGGGTCACTTTCTCATGGCGGAACGACGCCACCACAACTTTGAATCCGATCCGGTCACCGCGTCGGCGCCATGCCGGATCGACGTGGGCGGGACCCTGGATCTGAGCACGTTCTATATGCCCCTGCGTCCCCTCGGCCCCCTGACGGTCAACATGGCCATCGCCCTGCGGACCCGGGTTCGGGTGAGCCGGGGCGAAGCCGGAAAGGTCAGCGTCGTCTCCCGGGGCTTTTCCCGGGTTTTGGCCGATTCGGCGACGGTCCCCTTTGACGGGCCCATGGGCCTGATCTTCGCCGTCGCCGCTACATTCGGGGTATCCGGAGTCCATATCGACATCGATTCGGCATCCCCGCCCCGAAGCGCCCTGGGCGGATCGTCGGTGGCGTCGGTGGCGCTGGTGGCCGCGCTAGCCGAGGCAACCGGCACCCCTTTGTCCCGATCGGCTATTGCCCGGACCGCCCATGCCGTCGAGGGGAGCGTGGCCGGGGTTCCCTGCGGCCGCCAGGACCAACTGGCCGCCGCTTACGGCGGGGTCCACGTTTGGCATTGGGGACGTTCTCTCGACACCGAAGAACCCGACGGCGAGCCCCTGATGTCGCCGGACCGGTTTCCGGAGCTGGCCGACCGGTTGCTGTTGGCTTATGGCGGCGTGCCCCACGAAAGCCGGGACATCAACGGGCAGTGGGTTCGGGATTTCATTTCGGGACGGCACCGGAGCCGGTGGGCCCGGATCATCGAAATCACCCGTTCTTATGCCGACCACCTCCGGACCGGCGATTACGACGCCGCGGCGCGGGCCATCCGGGAGGAGACGGCGATCCGCCGGGAGATGACTCCGGCGGTAGTCGATGATCTCGGTGCCCGCCTGGTGGACGCCGCCGAGGCGGCCGGCTGCGGAGCCCGGTTCACGGGGGCCGGCGGAGGCGGCTGCCTCTTTGCCCTCGGAACGCCGGACCGGATCACGGCCCTGCGCCCGGTCTGGGACAATCTGCTCGCCGGGCGGGACAACGCGACCCTCCTCCCGGTCGCCATCGACGCCGATGGGGTAACGGTTAATGAAGCTTGAAGGGAGGAGTTTGAAGTGTGAAATGAAGGAAGGACAAACTTCCGTGATGACCTCAAACCTTATGACAGGAAAATGCCGATGCACTTTCAAGACGTCATCCAATCGCTGAACCAGTTCTGGGCGGACCGGGGATGCGTCCTGGCCCAGCCTTTTGATATGGAGGTGGGGGCCGGCACCTTCCATCACACCACTTTGCTCCGGGCTCTGGGGCCCGAGCCGTGGAACGTGGCCTACGTCCAGCCGTCCCGGCGGCCCACCGACGGCCGGTACGGGGAAAATCCCAATCGGCTGCAACATTATTACCAGTATCAGGTGATCCTCAAGCCATCCCCCGAGGACGTCCAGGACCAGTATCTGGAGAGCCTGAAGGTCCTCGGCATCGACCCGATGGAGCACGACATCCGGTTCGTGGAGGATGATTGGGAGTCCCCGACCCTCGGAGCCGCGGGGCTCGGCTGGGAGGTCTGGCTCGACGGAATGGAGATCACTCAGTTCACCTACTTCCAGATCTGCGGCAGCATCGAGCTGGCTCCGGTGTCGGTGGAGCTGACCTACGGGCTCGAGCGGATCGCCATGTATCTCCAGGGCATCGACAACGTCTATGACCTCAAGTGGAACGATTCGATCAACTACGGCCACATGCACCATCAGCAGGAGGTGGAAGGCTCCACCTACAACTTCGAGAAGGCCGACGTGGAGATGCTCCTCGATCTCTTTTCCAAATTCGAGGCCGAATCGGCCCGGATCATGGCCGAGGGCCTGGTGCTGCCGGCCTACGAATACTGTCTGAAGTGCTCCCACACCTTCAACCTGCTCGATGCCCGGGGCGCTATCAGCGTCACCGAACGGACCGGATATATCACCCGAATCCGGAACCTGGCTCGGGGCTGTGCCCGGGGATATCTGGACCAGCGGGAGGCCATGGGATTTCCGTTGATGGAGAAAGGATAGGATGAGGCTGCCATGAAGACGCTATTGCTTGAAATCGGAACCGAAGAGATCCCGGCCGGCTACATTGCGCCGGCGCTGGCCGCCCTTTCCCAGTCCGTTCAAAAACGACTCACGGACGCCCGGATCGACCACGGGGAGACCCGGGTGTTCGGGACCCCTCGCCGGCTGGCCATCCGCATCGACGGTGTGGCCGAGCAGCAGGCGCCGCTCACCGAGACGGTGGTGGGACCGCCGGCATCGGTGGGCTACGACGCCGACGGAAACCCGACCGTTGCGGCCCAAAAGTTCGCCGAAAAGCTCGGCGTGGCCCTTTCGGACATCCGGGTGGAGGAGACCCCCAAGGGCCGTTACCTGGTGGCCGACCGCGCCGACGAAGGCTCGTCCACGGTGGATTTTCTGGCCGGGACGCTGCCGGAGGTGATCCTGTCCACGCCCTTTCCCAAGACGATGAAGTGGGCCGATCTGTCCATCTATTTCGCCCGGCCCATTTTCAGCCTCTGCGCCCTGTTCGGTGAGACGGTGATCCCTCTGACGCTGGGCAATGTCCTCAGCGACCGCCAGGTGGCCGGTCATCGATTCATGGCCCCGGACCCCATCCGGCTGGACGGCCCCGAGACTTACGCCGACAAGCTCCGGGATGCCTGCGTGATCGCGGACTTCGAGGAACGGCGGCGCCTTATCGAAACCGAGATCACTCGGGTGGCCGAGGCCGCCGGGGGGCGGGTTCTGGACGACCCCGAGCTCCTGGACATCAACACCAACCTGGTGGAATATCCCGCCGTGGTGGCCGGGCGGTTTGACGACGTCTTTCTCGAGCTGCCCCCCGAAGTCCTGATCACCGCCATGCGCGAGCATCAGAAATACTTCGCCGTGATCGACGCCGATGACCGGCTCATGCCCTGGCTCATCTCGGTGAACAACACCCGGGCCCGGGACATGGCCCTGGTGGCCAAGGGGCACGAGCGGGTCATCCGGGCCCGGCTGGCCGATGCCCAGTTTTTCTACCGCACGGACCTGGAAATCTCGGCGGATGAGCGGCTGGAGCGTCTTCGGGGCGTGCTGTTCCAGGCAAAGCTCGGCTCCATGTACGACAAAGTCCTTCGAGTCCGGCAGGTGGCCGAGGCCCTGGTATTGGCGGCGGGAGGCGACGACATCCTCAAGGCCGACGTTGACCGGGCGGCTGCCCTCTGCAAAACCGATCTGGTCAGCAACGTGGTGGTCGAGTTTCCCAAGCTCCAGGGGGTCATGGGCCGGGTCTATGCGGTCATTGCCCGGGAGCCCCGGAACATCCCGGTGGCCATCGAGGAGCACTACCGCCCCACCTATTCGGGCGGTCCCCTGCCGGAAACCCTCACCGGAGCGATCCTGGCCATCGCCGACAAGATCGACTCGATCTGCGGCTGTTTCAGCGTTGATCTTCGCCCCACCGGGGCGGCCGATCCCTATGCCCTGCGGCGCCAGGGGATCGGGCTGCTCCAGATCATTGCCAGCCAGGGGTTCACCTGCTCACTGACCGACCTGATCCGGACCTCGGCCGATCGCTTTGCCGACCTGGCGTCCCGGCCCGTCGATGAGACGGTGGCCGATGTCGCCGCCTTCCTGACCAACCGGATGGTGGGGATGCTGGTTGAAGAGGGCTTCTCCCGGGACGTGGTGGCGGCCGCGGTGGCCGTTTCCTCGGACAACGTCCTCGACGTCTGGAACCGGGTCCGGGCCCTGGAAAAGCTCAAGGCCGCCCCCGATTTCGACCGGCTGGCTATCGGGTTCAAGCGGGTGGTCAACATCCTCAAAAAGACCGACACCGAGGTGCCGGAGACAGTGGACGAATCGCTGTTCGAGCACGACAGCGAATCCGCCCTCTTAGCCGCCTATCGACGAGTCCGAAGTCAGGTGAACGAGGACCTCGAAAAGGGGCTCTACGACCAGGCGCTCATGGACATCGTCTCGCTCCGATCCCCGGTGGACGCCTTTTTCGACGGCGTGTTGGTCATGGCCGACGACCCGACCATCCGCCGGAATCGCCTGGCGCTCTTACAGACCGTGGCCACGCTTTTTGACGGCTTTGCCGATTTTTCCAAGATCTCTACATGATTATGGGTCAGTGCTGAG
>CAYNGG010000377.1:0-4287 GCA_964396575.1 uncultured Desulfobacteraceae bacterium
GCGAATCCCCCGTCGATGACAATGAGCTTGCCGCCGGCCTTGACCGGGCTTTCGTTCTGTTTCACCTTCACGGGCACGTGGCCGTTGATGATGTGGCCCGTTTCCGGATCGACGCCGAATTCCGCCAGGATCTTCCGCGCAATCCGTTCCGAATCCCTTAGGCTGTAGTAAACATTCCGCTCCTCGACGTGGGTCGCCTTGTCCTCGATGAAATACCGCTCGAAGGTGGCCATCTTCGCTTTGCCGAAAAGGGGCGACCGGGGGCCGCACCAGAGGTACCAGATGGCGTCCTGGCCCGCGAGTTGCTCCGCCGAGCCGTCGGGCCGGAAGAAGCCTTCCCTTGCCCATTGGGTGAAAGCGTCCATCAGTGCCCGGCCGGCCACCGGGGCGTCGCCCGAGGCAAAGGTTTGGAAATTCCCCGCTTCATCCATGGGGATGCAGCCGTGGTAGAGGAGATTGCCGTTGTGGACCCGGTGGATGGACCCGTTGTCGAACAGGAATCGGGCATGGGCCTGAAGCCGGCTGGAATGGACAAAGGCGTCCCGGAGCTTGTCCACCACCTCGGCCTCCTCCGGCGTCAGGTCGAAGGGCCGGGCCGGGTCCACCGTGGGGAACCGGGCGTCCCGGAGCGGATGCGGGACCCCGGCGATGCGGACCGTCCCGGCGTCGAGGTCCATCTTGTCCAACAGCAGCCGGTCGGCCATGTCGTACTCGGGCCGGCGGTCGATGATCCCGGCTTCGAGCTTGAGCTGGATCACGGTGATGGCCTTGTGCATCCTGGCGATGAGAGTCTTTTCAAAGGCGGCGTGAGCGGCCGGGTCCATGGCCTTGGGCGCAAAAAGGCGGCACGGGTCGTCGCCGTAGGCCGACATGGCAAAGGATGCCAGGGGCAGCAGGCTGACGGCGTATCCGTGCTCGATGGTGGCCATGTGGCCGTACCGGAGGCTGATCCGGATCACATTGGCGACGCAGGCTTCGGAGCCGGCCGCGGCTCCCATCCAGAGGATGTCGTGATTGCCCCACTGAACATCGACGCTGTGGTAGGCCAGGAGATGGTCCATGATCCGGTCGGCGGCCGGTCCCCGGTCGTAAATGTCCCCCACCACGTGGAGATGGTCGATGGCCAGCCGCTGGATGGTCCGGGCCATCACCCGGATGAAAGCGTCGGCGTTGCCCGTTTCGACGATCCCGTCGATGAGGGACCGGTAATAGCCGGCCTTGTCCCGGAGCTGCTCCTGCTCGTAGAGAAGCTCCTCCACGGTCTCGGAAAACGGGTCGAGGAGCAGCCGCCGGACCTTGGCCCGGCTGTACTTGGAGGAGACCACCCGCAGGACGGCGATCATCCGCCGGAGGATATCCCGCCGCCAGGCATCCTTGTCGCCGGCGGCCCGGAGCATGGAAGCCAGGTTCCGGTCCGGAGCATAAATCAACGCCCCCAGGGCGGAGCGGTCGGCCTCGGGCAACGCACCGCCGAACAGCTCGTCGATCTTCCGCCGGATGGAGCCCGAAGCGTGGCTCAGCACCGACCGGAAAGCATCGCACTCGCCGTGGATATCCGAGATGAAATGCTCGGTTCCCTTGGGCAGGTCGAGCCGGGCCCGGAGGTGGATGATCTCGGTGGAGACCGCTTCCGCCGTAGGGTAAAGCCGGGCCATATAATCGAGAGGGCGCGTCGCCGGTCTATCAGCCAAAATTAGAAGATCCCCACTTTGCCGTCGCGCCAGGCCTGGAGCAGTGCGTCGTAGTCAACGGTCCGGCCCCGGCCCTCTTCGTCGTCCAGCTTGGGTTTGGGCGAACCGGGTCGGGCCAGCCACAAATCCGGATCCTCGGGCTCGGCGATCCGGGGCTCGCACCGGTTCATGAGACCCGTCCCCTGGAGACGGGCCATGACCCGGTCCTGAGTGGCGGCCAGGTCGTCGAGCACCTGCTGGGGCGTGCCCCGGCCCCGGACAGCGGCGTCGATGCGGGTCCACCAGAGCTGAGCCAGCTTGGGGTAATCGGGCACGTTGTTCCCGGTGGGGGTCCATGCCTCCCGGGCCGGGCTCCGGTAGAATTCCACCAGCCCCCCCAGCTTCGGGGCCGCCTCGGTCATGGCCTCGGATTGAAGGTCGCTCTCCCGGATGGGGGTCAACCCCATCAGGGTCTTTTTGAGCGAGACCGTCTTGCAGGTGGTGAACTGAGCATAGAGCCACGCCGCCTGGCGGCGTTTCACCGGAGTGCTGTTCAGCAGGGTCCAGGCCCCGCAATCCTGGTAGCCGAGCTTCATGCCCTCCTTCCAGTAGATCCCGTGGGGCGACGGTGCCACCCGCCACTTCGGGGTCCCGTCGTCGTTGACCACCGGGAGCCCTTTCTTGAGAAGATCCGGCGTAAAGGCGGTGTACCAGAAGATCTGCTGGGCGATGTGACCCTTTCCCGGCACGGGACCCGATTCCGAGAAGTTCATCTTCAGAGCCTCGGGGGGCGCGTATTTCTTGAGCCACTCCAGGTATTTCCGGAGGGCGTACACCGCCGCCGGGCTGTTCAACGCCCCGCCCCGGCTCACGCTGGAGCCCACCGGACGGCAGTCTTCCACCCGAATCCCCCATTCGTCCACCGGCAGGCCGTTGGGCAGCCCCGGATCGCCGACACCGGCCATGGAAAGCCAGGCGTCGGTGAACCGCCATCCCAGGTCCGGGCTCTTTTCGCCGTAATCCGTATGGCCGTAAACCTTCCGGCCGTCGAGCGCTTTCACCTCGTGGGTGAAAAACTCGGCGATGTCCTCGTAGGCCTTCCAGTTAATCGGCACCCCCAGGTCATAGCCGTATTTTTTCCGGAACCGCTCCTTCAGCTCCGGCCGCTGGAACCAGTCGTGCCGAAACCAGTAAAGGTTGGCGAACTGCTGGTCCGGGAGCTGGTAAACCTTGCCGTCAGGGCCGGTGGTAAACCCAAGGCCGATGAAGTCGTCCAGGTCGAGGGTGGGCAGGGTGTAAAGGTTGCCCTCGCCTTCGATCCAATCGGTCAGGGGAACGGCGGTTCCGTATCGGTAATGGGTCCCCAGAAGGTCCGAGTCATTGACGTAGGCGTCATAGAGATTCCGGCCCGTGCGCATCTGCACCTGGAGCCGTTCGACAAGGTCCCCCTCCCGGATCAGGTCGTGGACCACGGTGATGCCGGTGATCTCCCGGAAGGCCCGGGCCAGAAACCGGGCCTCGTAAACGTGAGTGGGGATGGTCTCGGAGACCACATAGATCTCCTGGCCCCGGAAGGGCTCGGCGGCCCGCTTAAAGAAATCCATTTCCGCCATCCGGTCCGCTTCGGAGAGGGTGGAGGGCGAAAACTCGCCCGCTACCCAGCGGCGGGCCGCCGCCTCCTGGATGTCAAAGGACCGGGCCGCTCGGGCGGACGGCAGCGGCGGCAGGGCCGAGGCCAGCCCCAGGGCGGCCGCGCCCTTGAGGAAGGCCCGGCGGCTCAGTCCGGTCCGGCGCTTTTCGTTGAGTTGGATGGACATGGGGACCTCCTATCGGAAATGGATGTTTCCGGGATCTTGCAGGGCCAGGTAGAGCAGGCCGGCGATGATTGCCCCGAGAATGGGGCCGATCACCGGAATCCAGGCGTATCCCCAATCGCTGTCCCGCTTGCCGCCGGGCATGGGGAGAATGGCGTGGATGATCCGGGGGCCGAGGTCCCGGGCCGGGTTGATGGCGTATCCGGTGGTGCCTCCCAGAGAAAGGCCGATGGCCAGCACCAGGAGCCCCACGGGGAGGGCGTCAAGGGCGCCGAGGCCGAAAACCGACACCGCCAGAAAGAGAACGGCAAAGACGAGGACAAAGGTCCCGACGATTTCGCTTACGAGGTTCGAAAGGGTATCCCGAATGGCCGGGCCCGTGCAAAAGGTGGCCAGCTTCAGATCCTTGTCTTCGGTGACGGCGTAATGGGGCCGGTAGAAAAGCCAGACCAGGAAAGCCCCGATGAACGCCCCCAGGAACTGAGCCACGATATAGGCGGGCACATTGGCCCATTCGAATTTTCCGGCGATGGCCAGCCCGATGGAGACCGCCGGGTTGATATGAGCCCCGCTGAAGGCGGCCACGGTGAAGACGGCCACGAACACGGCCATGCCCCACCCCCAGGAAATAACGATCCAGCCGGCGTTGTTCCCCTTGGTGCCGGTGAGGACCACGTTGGCGACCACGCCGTTGCCCAAAAGAATCAGCAGGGCGGTACCGATGAGCTCTCCAAGAAACGGATTCATGTCCTTTATCTCCTTCGTTTATGGCTTTTTGCTTGTGGTTAGTGGCTTGTAAATGG
>CAYNGG010000378.1:0-4286 GCA_964396575.1 uncultured Desulfobacteraceae bacterium
ATGTCATTTTTCCCGTCGAGCTTCTCCGCCAGCCGATCCCTCAGCTTTTTCAGCTCCGCGTCCACTTCAGCCATCGACTCGAATTCCCGTCCGTTCATACGGTGCCGCAATTGGATGACCTGTTTTTGGGTCAGCCGGGCGAGGATGTCGTCCAGCCGGGCGTTGGCTTCCTCTTCGGCTTCCCGCAGCCGGGCGGCCACGGAATCCCGGAGGGTTTCGAGGGTCGGCTGAACCGCATCCGGGGTGGTGTCGTAGAGGGCTTCGGTGATGGGCCGGAGGACCTGGTGGCTCCCGTCCGCGTCGAGCTTTTCGAACCCGGCCCGGCTTTTGATCCGTTCCCGAATGTCCTGGGCCTCCGCCTCCCGCCGTTGAATCAGCGCCAGCCGCTCTTCGCGGTACCGTTCCCGGATGGCCTCGATGGCGGGGCTTACGGCCGAGATGTCCCGCCAGGGCAGATCCCCGGCCAATTGGCGTTCGAGGGCGGCCACGGCCTCCTCGATCCCGTCGGTCTTTCCGGCCGCCGCGAGCTGAGCCGCCGGGTATTGGAGGACGTCCATGGCCTTGACCACGGCGTCGAGGGTGTCGTCGGTCAGCTCGGCCAATTGGATGGCCAGCTCCTGGGTGCCGTCCCGGAGGGCGTCCAGGTGCTCTTTCAGGCTCTGGACGGTCGGCTCCACGTGGCGGGACCGTTTGCAGCTCTCCAGGGCGGCTTTCAGCTTCCGGATGGGTTTGGGGAGGTCCGGCCGGTTGGGCAGCCGGTTCCATTTCCGCTCGAGGTCCCGTATCCGGCTCATCTGACGGGGGAAATGCTCGAAGGCGGCGTCGGCGATGGCGTCGTTTTCCCGGTCGATCTCGACGTTGAGGTAGGTCTGGAAGAACTTGCAGATGGCCACCCGGTCCCGGGGGTTGATGCCCTGGTCGAGCGGGGGCAGGATATCAGCCCGCTTGAAATCCCGGTCTTTCTGGAAGATGTCCCTGGCGCCCGGGTCCCGGACGGAGGTGATCTCGGCCCCGGCGTCGGGACGGATGCGGACCTTGCCGGCCCGGAGCAGGCCGGCCAGGCAGGCTTTGATCACGTCCGGGGGATGGCCGTAGGGGGGCTGTCCGAGCCTGGTCAGCAGATCGCCGCCCGCGATCCCGCTCTCGGCCATGATAGCGTCCAGAATCCGGGCCGGGATCTCCCCGTCGCAGGTGGGGATGTACTTCCCGGCGTCGAGGTCGATGATGCCCAGGCCCTGGGGCATGAATTTTTGGGAGGGGCCGGAGAGGTCCTTTTCCAGAAGCTGGTTGAGCTCGGTGGGCGTGACCGCCATGTCCACGTAACGGGAGAACAATTCGGGGAGGATGCTTTCGGCCACGCCGTGGAGGACCGTGGGGAAGGCGTTGCCGTGGTCCCTTTTGTCGATCCGCCGGCCCCGGAAATAGATCTCGCCGTCGAGGAAGGCCTCGGCCACGGCGCCGGCGGCGGCTTTTTCGAGGCCGTCCCGCCGGCTTTCCTCTTCGTAGTAGAGCCGCTGCTTGCTCAGGGATAAGGTGGAGCGATGGGGGGCGTAGCGGGCGAGGATTCGTCGGGACTGGACCAGCTCCCGGATGCGCCGCCGGGCCGCATCAATCTGACCGCTGCCCCAGACGATCCGGTTCCGGAGCCCGTCGGTGTCGCTGGCCCGGACCCAGGCGGCGGGCTTCCGGTCGGCGGCGGCGGTCAGGTATCGGAAATCCACCGCGACCACGGCCGCGTCCTGGGGGGCCAGGAGCTTCTGGTCCTGGATGCTTTTGGCATCGCTGAGCCGGGCGGCCCAGGGGAAGCCCTTACTCTTGAAATAGGGCCGGGCGGTGGCACCCACGAGGTCCTTGAGCTTTTCGGCGACCACCTGGACGATCTCGCCGTCGGTGGCGGTCCGAGCGTCCCGTTCCCGCTGCCACTCCTGGCCGGCCGAGCTCTGGATCTTGTAGCCCTGCTTGTCGGAATAGGAGAGGAGGCCGAGGTCGCAAAGCCGGTTGAGAATGGTCTGGATGTCGGGCTCACTGTTGCCCGCCCCGAGCCGGCGGTAGAGGCACTGGCTGATAAGCGCGGGGGTGGTCGGGGTTTCTTCCTGGATCAGCTCGAGGAGGGCGACCGTCTTGGCGACCCGAACCGCGAGGGGATCGCCGGCCACCTCGTCCTGGGCCAGAATCCGGGCCATGGTGTTCTGGACGTCGGTGTCCAGGGCCGTGTGCTGGATGTCATAGATTCGGTCGAGGGTCACCAGCTCGCCCAGGGGCTTGTCGCCGAGGGCCTGCTCCCGGAAGATCTCGCCCAGGAGCTGGAGCAGCCCCCGGATGGCATAGTCGTCCCCCTTGACCCGGCTGGATCTCAGGCGCATGGCGGAGGTGATCCGCATGAGGAGGTCCACGTGGCCGGGGAGCAAGGGGTAAACCTCGACGAAATCCGCCTCGGTGATGGCCTCGCGGGCATAGCCGTGGAGCTTCAGGTCGCTCCGATGGCGGTTGAAGAGGTCCCGGAGCTCCGGCTCCCGGTCCGGGGCCTTTTTGAGGAGGCGCTTGTGGACCACGTCCCGGATGTTGGTAGGCGACAGGTGAACCCGGAGCCGGGGCGGGTATCGGTCCTTGAGCTTGCCCAGGACCGTCTTGTCGTCTTCGTCCTCGAGCTTCTGCTGGCCGGTGGTCAGGAGCCAGACCCGGCCCTTGAGCCGCCGGCCCAGCTCGGAAACCAGGGACTGGAGCTTGAGCATCCGGTTATCGTTCTGGTGGATGTACTGGCTGACCTCATCGACGACGATGAACAGCGTCTTGCCCGGGGCGCGCCGGTCGAGCATATCGGCGATGGACCGGGCGGTCTCGGCCACTGAGGTCCCGATGCCGCTTCGGGTCCCGCCCCGGCTGTCGGCCCAGCTCAGGGGGTCGGTGTACCGGTCCGGGTTCAATGCGTGGAGGACGTGGGAAAAATCGTCCTCGGCCAGTTGGTGGTCCCTGGCGATTTGCCAGGAGTGGCCCAGGACCTCCTCGGCCCGGTCGAGAAAGGCCTCCCACCGGCCGTCGAGCTCGAGCTTGAGCTCATAGTCGGCCACGTGGTGGCTGACGGGGCAATAGCCGAGGCGGACCTGGAGCATCCGCTTAACCGCCGAATGGACGTGCTCACCGTCCCGGGCCACCGCGCCGATATCAAAGACCACGGCCATGGGATCGATCCGGTCGGTCAGAGCGGACCAGGCGTCCCGGAATTCCGGGGCCCGGGGCGAGTCGTCCCTTGCGATGAGGGCGTCGGCCAGGGGGGTGCCGTCGGGGAGAATCAGCCCGTCCAGGGCCAGGCCCAGGAGCTTGGCGAAGCTCGATTTCCCGGAGCCGTAAAACCCGGAGATCCACGAGGCGGGCAGCTCCACGCCGTGGGGCCGGACCAGCTCGGCCTCGATCCCGGTGAGCAGCCGGACGAATTGCTCGTGGATGCCCGACTCGATCCGCTTGTGTCGGGGGTCGGATTCCGGATATCCGCCGGTGATGATGTATTCGGCCACCTCGTCCCGGAGGTTTTGGGGGTCCTTTTCATGGAAGTAAACCACCGGGGGGATGTCCCGGGTTATGTCCGCCGCGAAGACCTCTTTGAGCCGCATAACGGGTCCTTTCTGAGTCACGAATAAATCCGCGGCCGATAGTCCCGGTCCGCCCTGAGCTCGCCCATGAAGGAGAGCCCGGTCTCGCCGTGCCGCTTGCCGGGGTAGAGCAGGACCACCGGGATGGCTCGGGTTTTGCCGTCAATGAACCGGAGCAGGGGAGACCAGCGGAAAAACGGGTAGAGGGCCCCGGCCCCGCCGAGAAAGATCAGGGTCTGGTCCACCTGGTCGGGGTGGGCGTCGGCATATTTTTCGATCTCCCCGACCACCGCGCTGGCGATGCCGCCGGGCTCCTCGATGTAGCCGGTGAGCTGGTCCTTCAGGTAGCGCAGCCCCCGGTCGGGGGATTTCGCGTAGAGCCGCCGCTCCCGGCCGATGAAGCTTTCGAGGACCCGGGGGGCCTCGGATCTCAACCGGTCCATGAGGAGCCCGCGCAGGGAGAGGGACAGGACATTCCACCCCCGGCCCCCGGCCTCGTCGCTCAGTTGCCGGATCTTCGCCCGCATCTCGAATTCTTTTCTGGGATCATAGCAGAGGATGGCGTACCGGTAGTTGCGCATGGTGCTGATCCGGGGTCCGCCGTCGGAGAGGAGATCCCGGCGGAGGTCCCGGACGGCGGTGTCGAGGGATGTGGTTTGAAAGCGGAGGTCGATTTCGGATGCCATGGGTGTTTACCTT
>CAYNGG010000379.1:0-4278 GCA_964396575.1 uncultured Desulfobacteraceae bacterium
TTTTGGTCCATGTACAAGGAAATCGCCATCAGGGGTTGTGTGGTGATTTGAGACGTGAAAGAACAGGTGACGGCGGTTGCTGTTTTCTGATCGCTTCAATTCTTTCCCGTCTGCGCTGGATATCGCGGTCCAGCATGTCCTTGTGGTCATGATAAAACGCCAAGGCCGAATAAATCTGACCGAGAGACAAGTGCGGATGCTGGAAATGGAGCTCTTCGGGACTCCATCCATAAGCAAGCTTGTTCAGAACCAGCTCGACGACCTTCATATTCGTCCCCGAGATATAGGGCACGCCTTCCTCGTTCAGTTTTATATGCTCATAACTTGTCTTTTGAAGCGACAATGTCATTTAATTATCCCCATTCCTCCTATTTCCCCACCATGAGCCTGGGCAGAAACAGGGCGATCTCCGGAAAAATGGTGATAATCGCCGTTGTCAGGACCATGAGCATGAAAAAGGGAAAGGCGTGGCGGGCAATGGTGCCGATGGACTCCCCGGTCAGGCCCTGGATGACAAAGAGGTTGAAGCCCACCGGCGGGGTGATCTGGCTGAGCTCCACCATCAGGATCAGGTAGATCCCGAACCAGATGGGGCTGAACCCGGCCGCCTCCACCATGGGCTGAGCGATGGGCAGGGTCATCACCACGATGGAGAAGCCGTCGAGGATGCACCCGAGCACGATGTAAACCAGGCCGAGCATGATCATGAGGGTATAGGGCGACAGCTCCATCCCCACGATGGCCCTTGTGATGGCGGCCGGAATCCCCAAAAGCCCCATGACCCGGGAGAGGTAAGCGGCCCCCATGACGATGAGGCAGATCATGCAGGTGGTCTTCACCGCCGCTTTGAGGCAGGAAAACATCCCGAGCCATCCGAGCCGCCGGTTGAGGACGGCGAAGAGGACGGCGCCGAAGACCCCGAGGGCCGCCGCCTCGGTGGGCGTGGCCACCCCGGCGTAGATGCTCCCGAGAACCATCAGGATCAGGATCACCACCGGCCCGAAATCCTTCAGGGCCACCATCCGCTCCCGCCAGGTGTAATTCTCCCCCAGCCGGGGGGCCAGCTCCGGGTTCCGGATGCCCCGGTAGATGATGTAGGCGACATAGACCCCGGCCAGGAGCATCCCCGGAAAGACCCCGGCAATGAACATCTTGCCGATGGAAACCTCCGCCAGAATGGCATAGACGATCATGATGAGGCTCGGGGGAATCAGGAACCCGAGGGTCCCCGCGCCGGCCAGGGACCCCATTGCCAGCTTCCGGTCGTAGCCGAGCTTGTCCAGCTCGGCCAGAGTGATCCGGCCCACCGTCGCGGTGGTAGCCGCGCTCGACCCGGAAACCGCCGCGAACAGGGTACATGAGACGATGTTCATCAGGATCAGCCCGCCGGGAAGCCGGTAGAGCCAGGGCACCAGCCCCCGGAAGAGGCTCTCGCTAATCCCCGAATGGAAAAGGACCTCTCCCATCAGGATAAAGAGCGGCAGGGCCACCAGCTCCCATTGGTTGACCGTGGCCCAGATCGACGAGGCCATGTTGTTGCCGGCCGGGAGGGGCGAGAAAAAGGTCATCCCGATCCACCCCACCAAAAAGAGCGAAAACCCGATCCAGATCCCCGAGCCTAAAGTAATGACCAGGGCCGCGAGGATAACCAGGCACATGAAGAGGGTGGATGCGTCCATCCCGTGTCAGCTCCCTCCCCGGACGGTGCCGGGCCGACGGGTGAACACTCCCTGGACGGCGTTTAAGGTCTCGGCCAGAAGCTGAAGAAAAAAGGCGCCGGCCCCGATCAACATGATCCCCTGGGGCACCCAGAGCGGAGTCGCCGTCAGGGTCCCCGAGGTGGAGCCGTACCGGTGGGTGGCCTCGACCATGAGATAGAGGTAGTAGAGGAGATAGCCCATCATGGCCGTGCTGATCGTCCGGGCGATCAGCTCCAGGACCGCCCCGGCCCGGGGGGGCAGGAAGGTGAGCACCAGGGTGATCTTGATGTGCCCGCCCTCCTTCAGAGTGTAGCCGCCCCCCAGGAAAACGATCGCCGCCAGCCCGTAAGCCGAGTACTCATCGGCGATGAGGGTGGTCATCTCCAGGGTGTTCCAGAGGGTGATCTCGGCCAGAACCAACAGGGTCATCAGCCCCAGGGCCAGGGCCGACAGGCTCGCCATCCAGTCGCTGATCCGGTTGATTGCCCGGACAAGGGGATCCATGGACGGCTAGTAGCTGATGATCTCGTAGTACCGGTCAAGGACCTCGGTGGCGTCCGCCCCGGCCTTCTTGGCCCACTCAGCCCGGAGCTTTTTGCCCACCTCGTTGAGCTCCTTGCGGAAGTCTGATCCGACCTCCAGGACGGTCATCCCGTTGTCCTTGAGGGTCGCGACGCTCTCCCGGTCCATGTCCCCGGCCAGGTTCCACATCTCGTCTTCCATGGCCACGGCGATCTCCATGACCGTCTCCCGGGTCTCCTCGGGGAGCTTGTTCCAGGCATCAATGTTGACGTTGATCATGTTGACCGGGCCGACGATGTTGATCCGGGTGAAATACTTGAGGACCTCCCAGGCCTTGGCGTCCACGCCGGAAACCGACGAGGTGTACATGGAGTCGAGGAGCCCCGCCTTCATGGCCGGGTAAACTTCGGAAAAGGGCATCTTCCGGGCCGAAATCCCGGTCATTTGCCCGAAGGCCAGGCCGGTGCCGTCGTAAACCCGCATCTTCAGCCCCTCCAGGTCCTTGAGGGACTTGATGGGCCGCTGGGTGTAAATCCCGGAAAAGGGCCAGACCGAGGTGTAGAGGGTCTTCTGATTGAACTTCTTCAAGACCTTCTCGTAAACCGGCTTGGCGAGCTGATAGAGGAGCCGCTGCTCAAATGCGTTGGTGGAGATAAAGGGCTGGGCGGTGAGCGCCAGGACCGGGGCGTCCCCTTCGACCATCCCGGTGGGGATCTCGGCGATGGAAAGCTGTCCCTCGGCCACGGCCCGAAGGAGCTCCGGCCCCTTGAACCCGAGGGCCGCGCCGGGATGGAGAACGATCTCCAGCTCCCCGTTGGTGGCTTCCTTCACCCGGTCGGCGAACCGCTGGGCCCCCTCGGAGTGGAAATTGTTGGGCGGATAATTGAGGTGCATGGGCCAGGTGGTCTTGGCCATGGCCGCCGGGGTCAGAATCAGGCCAATGGCGAAAACGGCGATCATCCAAATCACGAGCTTTTTCATCCGGTTTTCCTCCCTTACGTTAGGGGTTAAAAACGACGTCC
The DNA here is from genome assembly GCA_964396575.1 of uncultured Desulfobacteraceae bacterium. Lineage (GTDB taxonomy): Bacteria > Desulfobacterota > Desulfobacteria > Desulfobacterales > JAABSP01 > CAYNGG01. The sequence goes on from CAYNGG010000379.1 coordinate 3,245, forward strand.
CACTATATCCGACCACCCCCTGGTCTGTCAACAACGCATTGAATTTTCCGTCTTTCCCGATGGAGCCCGAGAGCGGCCCGCTCAATCCAGGGCCACCGGCCGGCCGTCCACGCGGAGAGTCAGCCGTCCCGCCGGGTCCCGGCCCAGAACCACCTCGCCGTCGAATCCCCCGGCCAGGGCCGGATCTCGGCCCCGCAAACCACCCAGATCGAGGCCCGACAAGGCCGATTCGAGGAGATCGATCCGCCCCTCCCGCTCGGCCGTCGCCCCGCCCGGCTTGAAATAGTCGGAGATGGCCCGGTTGTAAGCCCGCCGGACCGCCGTCTCGACGCAGTGGCGTGACAGGTCGAGCCGGACATCGACCTCGCCGCCGGCGGACGCCGAGCCGCTATTCGAGGACAATGGCCCTCTCCGGGCAGATCTCCTGGCAGCAAAAGCAGGTGATGCAGGTTTCGGCGTCGGCCTCGGGGAGGTCATCGACCATGGACAGGGCCTCCACCGGGCACTGATCAACGCAGGTGCCGCAGCCGGTACAGCGATCCGGATCGACTCGGGGCCGAAGGTCGGCCTTGGACCGGATCAGCTCCTGGATCGTCTCATTGCCCAGGATCGCCTCGCCGCCCAAGGGCGGGACCTTGAAGTCGGCAATGGGGGTCAGATCGCCGATGATCTCGATGGTCTCGAGGTCGAAGTCACCGAGGCCGTCGGCCCGGGCCTTGTCGAGAAAGCGGAGCCGGCCGGGGTCAAGCCCCATCAGGGCCGCCACCACCGCGTCCATGGCCACCGCGTTGTCCGCGGCCAGAACGAGCCCGATCTCCCGGAGCTCGGTGGAAGCCGGACCGTTGCCCTCCATCCCCACCACCGCGTCCATGATAAAGAGGTCCGGCGGACGGATCTTGAAGGTCTCCACCACGGCTTCGTGGAAGGCCTCGGGGCTCCCGGCCACCTTGTGGATCTGAGCTTTCTGAGCCCCGGGCAGAATCCCGTAGCTGTTCTTGATGGCCCCGGTGAGGACCGTCAGGCCGTGGGTTTTA
>CAYNGG010000380.1:0-4277 GCA_964396575.1 uncultured Desulfobacteraceae bacterium
GGCCGGGCCTATGCCGAGCGGGTCGGAGACCCGGCCGGAATCCATGAGCTCGATGCGCTGTCCGTGGCGGAGGGACCGGACTGACCGAGCGGCCGGCTATTTCTTGAAAAAGAGGTAGCCGGCCAGCCCCATCAGGATCAGGGCGAAGATCTTTTTGAAATTGGCGGTGGAGACGTGCTCCACCAGCCGCCCGCCGATCTGGGCGCCGATGATCCCGCCGATCCCCAGGAGAATCCCGGCGCGGTAATCCACGTTGGTCAGCTTGTTGTGGACCACCAGCGCCGAGATGGAGATCACCAGGATCGCCATGAAGGAGGTCCCCACCGCTTTTTGGGCCGTGTATCCCATGTACAACAGCAGGGGCACCATCAGAAACCCGCCGCCAAGGCCCGTAAAGGCCGCGCCGATCCCCACGCCGACCCCGAGGAACACCATCCAGATCATGCTATCCGTCATCTTCCCTCCGTTTTAGCGGCTATCGATCAGTCCGCCCAGACCGTTATCCCCATCCTTTTCCATTCCGAACCGATCGCCCCGCCGCCCTGATCATTATCCGAAGAGGGCCGCCCGGACCCCTTCGCCCACCACGCCGTCAACGGTCAGTCCCCGGTCCCGCTGAAAGGCCATGACGATCCGCCGGGTGTGGGGACCGAAGACCCCGTCGGGCAGGATGTCATACCCGGCCCGGGCCAGGGCATCCTGGACCCGCCGGACGTCGTCTCCGCGCATATAAGGGGTTGAAAGGTAGAGAAGGCGCTCCCGGTCGTCCACGAAGGCGGGAAACTGGAGCGGATACCCGTTGATCAGGGCGGGGTCTCCGGTCTCGAGTTGGGGCTCCTGGAAAAAGTGGTGGTACCGCAGGGAGTTCCGGACCCGCTCCAGGAGGTCGGCCCGGGTGATCCGGCCGCCATCCTGCCGGAAATGCTTGCAGAAGTAATAGGTGAAGACCCCGTGGACCGTGCCGTCGATGGGAGCGTCCGCCGCAAGCTGGTCTTCCCGGCTGGCGGCCCAGAGAATATGGTTCATGGTGGACCGATTGACCGACCGGAACCCCCGGGTCTCTCCCAGGGTCGAAATCTCACCCTCATAACGGGCGACAATGTCATAAGGGGGCGGGAGATACCGGACTTCCCGGACTTCCCGGGGTTGACAGGCGGAGTCGGCCGGGGACGACCCGACGCTCCGGGTTCCGGTGCCCGAGTTGCAGCAGTCGAGGATCACCTCCAGCAGGACGTTGTTGATCGTTGACAGGGGCCGGAAGATCCGGTCGAGATCGTCATCCCGGATAAACCGGCCGTCCCAGCTCATGTCCGTCGGGCAGAGGATTTCGTCCATTCCGTCGGAAAGCTCGTCTCCGTTTCGATCCCGGACCTGGGAGCCGTGCCCGGCGAAATAGAAGATCATAAAATCTCCCGGCCGGGCCAGATTGACCATCAGCCGGAGGCGGTGGATGATGTTCTGCCGGGTGGCCCGGCGGTTGACCAACACCCGGATGTCCTCGTTGCGGAACCCCAGATAGGTCCGGAGCAGGTCCCGGATGTTGCTGACATCGTTGATGCAGCCACGGAGCCCAGGCTCCCGCTCGTATTCGTTGATGCCCACCAGCAGCGCTCTTCTGGCCATGATCCCTCCTTTATATATGGGTCAATGGGTGCAACGCATCGCCGGCGGCAACGGGCCCGCCGACCGCTATCGATTTGAAACGCTTGCTTCCCGGTCCGGAGCCGGGTCCGCTCCCATGGCCGTGGCGATCTCCGCCCAGACCGCTGCCCGGCCGAGCTGTAAGCTTGATTCGATAAACCGCCCCAGATCATCCTCGGAAGCCGGCCGGACCGTGCCATCGGCTTCGGTCAACAGGACATCACCGGATCCGACCGAGTAGATCAGTGAGGTCAGGGCCAGGAGGCGGCCCGCCGTCTCCGGCGGGAGAAAGCAGGCGGCGCCCCCGGCATCGGTGAAGTCGTTAAGCAGGGCGTTGGTCCCGGTCCATCGACTGGGAACGGGACAGCGGGCGTCCCGGAGATAGATGGCCCGGCCGTCGGGGTGATCCTCTAGAAAGCCGATCCCCTTCCGCAGGGCCGCGGTGACCGCCAGATGGTGGGGCGCCGTGTCGATGAGAATGGCCATCGGCCGTTCTGGACCCCCGGCCCGAAAGGTGAAAAGCAGGTCGATGTGCCGGTCATCGGCATCCCGGACGGCTTCGATGCCCAAAGCCTCGTCGGCGTGGGTCAACAGGAGGCGGACGGCTCTCCGGAGCCGGTCCCGGTCCGGGGGATGGCCGTCGAGATCGGCGGTGACATCGGAGACGGCCGAGGCCCAAGCCTCGGCGAGCCCGGATTCACCGGGCTCTTCGGCCGGAACCCCGGACTGGGTGTCGAGAACCGATCGGAGCCGCCGATTGGCGGTGATCAAAACTTCCCGAGGGCTTTCCATCTCCCCGGCCAGCTCGGCGGCCAGCTCGGTCCGATCAAAGGGAAAGAGGTCGTCGGACTCAGTTTCGCCGAAAACGGCGGCCAGCCGGCCGGCGATGATGGATAGGGCCTCGGTCGGGGTGCATCCGGACAAGGGCGCGGTGTTGGCTTCCAGGCGGGTGACCACATGCTGGTTCAAGCGGTTCCGGAGGTCCGACTCCCACTGCCCGCCCCGGGCGCAGACAATCGGGACCATCCCGGCCACCGAGTCCACCAGGAGCTCGACCATCCGGCCAAAGGCGGCGATCCGGGCCGATGTGACCAGGTTTTCCAGCCGATCAAAAGCAACAACGACGATCTGGCGGTACCGGGCCAACAGAATCCCCAGGGACCGGAGCAGATCCCGCCGGAAGGCTTCCCGGCTCCCGTCCGACGAATCGGTGCCCGGAGAGACGCCCAGTTGATCGGCGTCCGACCGGTCGATGATCTCGCCCATGAGCCAGTCGGCCGCCGGTCGCCGGACCGGGGAGTGGGGAAAGTGGAGCAGACACCGGATCAGCGCCCCGGACAGCTCCGGGTGCTCGCCGCGTAAAAGATGCTCCGCCCGCCGGATGACCGCATCCCGGGTGGATCGGGACAGGCGATAATGCCGGATGGCGGCGGGCTGTTCCTCGAGGGTCTTCAGAAAGGGAGTAAACCGGCCGTCTCCGAGATGCTGACAGGCCGCTCCAATGACTTCGGCATAGATTTGCCCGGCAACCGCGTCCAGGGGGGTGACGCCGGTGCCGGGCTCCGGGCGGAGCAGGGGCACGGTCACCTCCCGGAGAAGATAGGAAAAGGGCCGGTCCGGGTTTTCGATGGGCTCCACATAGGCGACTATATAAGGTGGGCGAGCGGCGCGGCCGTGGGCGGCGATCCGGTTAAGGATGTGGGTCTTGCCTTCGCCCACCTCCCCGAGGATCAGGCCGGCCAGATGAGCGTCGGGCCGGGCCTGCTGCTCCCGGATCAGGTTGGCGACGACCTCGAAGGCCCGGCGGTTGACATCGGGGACGTCCGGAAGCGGGGTCCGGCCGGGCGCCCCGGCACTGACGGCGGCAAAGGGGTTCTGGACCTTCAGCTTGGCCAGCCGCCCGGACCGGTCGGTCATGATCCTCTCCAGGTGAGGCTCAGCCGGAGGCGCCCCTTTTCATCGACAAAGGCGCCGTCCAGGGCGTCGGCGTCGAGCTGGGAGGGGTCGCCGCCGTGAAGCTGGATTTCGAAGGTCCGCCGCAAGGTGTTGAGCATCCCGTCGAACCGGTCCCGGGACCAGCCCAGGCGCTCCCGGAGCCGGTGGATCGGGACGAAGCCCCGGCCGCCGGGGTCCAGTGACCGGTAGGCGGCCTTGAAGGCCTCCCGGTCGGCCTCGGGATCGTCAGAGACGGTGTCCCGGACCGGCGCCGGCTCCTCTCGCGGCGTACCGATGTCCAGGGCCGGCGTATAATAGCGGTTGAAGGTGCAGACGAGGGCCCCGTCGGCCAGAAACCGGTTGACCAGTTCAATGACCGTTTCCTTGGGCGCGGGCAATTTGAGGGCGACGAGCTGCTTGACCGAGAGCTTCGGCCGTCGGCTGATCCGACCGCGGACGATGGTTTCGAGGGAATAGCCGATATAGGCGATCCGCCCCTTGCGATGGCATTCCAATGGGGGGACGAGATGGGGCAGGATCGCTTCCGTCAGTTGGCCCGCCGAAGTCCGGCGCTGGAGGCCCAATGCCTTTAGGGTTTCCCGGGTGAGTCGGTCACCGAGCTTCCCGACGGGGATAAAGTCGATCCCATCGGTTTTGAGAATGGTTTTGATTTCGTCGGATAGGTTCATGGGCAAGGTTCA
>CAYNGG010000381.1:0-4263 GCA_964396575.1 uncultured Desulfobacteraceae bacterium
CTCAGCACTCAGCACTCAGCACTCAGCACTCAGCACTCAGCACTCATCACTCAGCCGCAACCATGGCGTCTATCCATCCTGAGCGTTTGGTCGGCACCGCCTGTTCGGAAAGGCCAATCAAAGGAGTTGACAATGTTTGATTTTCTGATGACCGAGGACCAGTTAGCGCTCCGGGAGGAAGTGAGGGACCTCGTCCGCTGGGTGCCCCGTAAGATGATCCTCGACATGGATGCCGACCGGCTGATTTTTCCCCGGGAATTTTTAGCCGAGGCCGGCCGGCGGAACCTCCTGGGCTGCCGATACCCGAGACAATGGGGCGGCCGGGACATGGATTGGGCCACCACCGTGATGGTCATGGAGGAGGTGGGGGTTTTGGGCTACATCTTCGCCTGCGTTTTCGGGGTCGGGGCGGAGCTGGTCTGCGACGCGGTGGTGATCCACGGCACCGATGCTCAGAAGGCCAAATACGTGACCCCGCTCCTCAAAGGGGAGATCTTTGCCGCCGAATGCCTCACCGAGCCCCGGGGCGGGTCCGACTTCTTCGGGACCTCGACGGTCGCCGAGGACCGGGGCGACCACTTCATCCTGAACGGGCAGAAGCGGTTTATCGTGGGGGCCGAAGCGGCCGACTACTTTCTCGTCTATGCCCGGACCGATCCGGACCCGGATGCCGATCCGCATAAGGCCCTGACCTGCTTTCTCGTGGACCGGGGGCCCGGCGTCCGGACCGCTTATCAGTACGGGCTCATGGGCTGCCGGGGCGGCGGAGCCGGCCGGGTGGTCTTTCAAGACGTGGTGGTCCCGGCGGAAAACGTCGTCGGAACCGTGGGCGGCGGGTATGCGGTTTTCAACACGATGATGATCCCCGAGCGGCTGGGCACGGCGGCCATGACGATCGGCGCGGCCCGGCCGGCCCTCGAGATCGCCACCCGGTACACGGCCCGGCGGAAGGCCTTTGGCCGGCCCATCAACCGGTTTCAGGGGGTCTCGTTTCAGGTGGCCGAGGCGGTCACCCGGCTGGACGCGGCCCGGTCCCTCTGCTACACGACCGCTCGGGCCGTGGACGCCGGAGTCCACCCGAACCGGATTCGCCGGCTGGTCTCCGAGACCAAGAAGTTTGTCACCGAGTCCTGCCAGGCGGCGGCTCATCACGCCATGCAGGTGATGGGGGGGATCGGGTACACCGACATCTTCCCGGTGGAGCGGATTGTCCGGGATCTCCGGCTGGCATCCATCTGGACGGGGACCAACGAGGTGATGGCCATGATCACCGCTTCCGAATGGTACCGGGAGGCCGGGGAAAAGGCGGGCCGGACCGATGAGCGGGACGTCGAGATGGACGCGGCCCAGGCCGACGCGCCGGATGAGAAAATCTACGAGTAGGTTTTTGGCCTAAAACCTGGCCAGGGCCGACAGGATCGCCACGGCGTCGGCGAGGCTCAGGTATCCGTCGCCGTCCATGTCGGCCGGTCCGTTCAATGGATCTTCGGCCGATCCGGCCACGGCCCGGAGCAGGGCCATGACGTCGGCGAGATCGACGGTTCCGTCGCCGGTGACATCCCCCCGGCCGGGCGCCAGACCCACCACCACCGGATCATGATCCGAGGACCGATACGGGTCGGGCTCATAGAGGCTCGCCTGCATGGCCGCGGATTGGTTTTCGGCGTTGTAATCCAGAATGGCGGGCTCGTCGGCGTTGATGGGAAACGGCGCCGCGGCGGTGACTTGAATCGCCAGGGGCCGGCTGGCCAAAGCCCCGTCGAGGTATCCCCAGGCGGCGTCGTAACCATAGGTGTAGATCGGAAACTCGCCGCCATGCCGGGCGGGGAGATCGACGTACCCGGCGTCGATCAAGGCCCGAATCGGGTCCTCATGGGGGTATGCGTTGAAATCCCCGATGATCAGCACGTCGGGGTCCCCGCTTCCGGTGGGGTCCTCCGCCAGCCACCGGGCAAGTGCTTCGGCGGCGGCGGTCCGGGTCCGGTTGCAGTTGCCCTGGCCGTCGCCCATGTCCGGGTCCCCGATGTCGTCGCAGGGGGAGTCCTTCGACTTGAGGTGACAGACGGCCACGGTGAAAAGGTGGCCGGTGTCGGCCTCGGCAAAGGTCTGAGCCAGGACCGGCCGGTTTTTGTCGTCGTTGAAGCTCGGGTCCACGTAATCATTCAGGATCGCGGGGTCGCCGACGGGGGTCAGCCGGTCCGGCCGGTAGATGAGGGCGGCCCGGATCACCGAGCCGCCGATGACTCCGGTGTTCAGATACGCCCAGGCTCCCGCGCCTTCCCGGTCGTTGAGTCCCGACACCAGGTCGGCCACCGTCTCCCGAGGCGTGTTTTCCATCTCCACCAGCCCCACCAGATCGGCCGACAGGGCGGCCAGGGCGGCGATGAGCTTTTTCCGCTGCCGGGTAAGCTCGTATTCGGAATCGGCGCCCCGGCATTCGGAATTGTTTAAGGGGCCGCAGGCCGCTCCGCCCTCATCGACCGTCGTGAAGTAGTTTCCCAGGTTAAAGCCGCTGACCGAAAGCCGGCCGCCGGCGACTGACGGCGTTTCGGGCCGGGGATTGGCCGGCGAAAAATCGACGGGGGCGAGGGGATGGACCCGGTAGGCGTCGAAATTGTAGAGGAGCGCCCCGGTCAAGCCGGTCACCGTGTCCCCGGCGCGCAGGGTATTTTCCGCGGTGAGCGGCTCGCCTCCCCGGCCGTGGGGGATCGGATCGGGATCGCTAACGGTCCGGCCGTCATCCAAAAGAATCCGGCGGAGGGCGTTGTCCGCGGCCACCTCGAGGGCCGCCGAGCCGGGATCGGCGACCGCGGTGGGCCGGGGAAGACGGCCTTCAGCCGACAGGACCACCTCGCCATATTGAGGCAGGCTCCGGTGACCGGTGACGGTCAGGGTCTGGGGAAAGGTCACCCGCATCCCCTCGAACCGCTCGGGCTCCGTCGTCGATCCAAACGGCAGGGTCACTTGGGCCGGGCTCGGCAATGGATTTCCCGTGGACAGGACATCCAGCCCGGTCACGTCGGTGATCTCCGTCAGGTGGTAATACTCGGCCACGGTCCCCTCAATCCGGACCCGGTCTCCGACCTCCACCGGCTCCCGGTCGGTAAAAATAAAGAGTCCCTCGGAGGTGGCCGGGTCATCATCGGCCTCCGCATCCGGGGACTGGATGCAGAATCCGCCGAGTCCTTCCTGGAAATCGGCCACCACTATACCTTCAACGGTGCGGACCCGGCCGAGATAGGGGCTGCTCGAGCCACTGCCCTGAATGTCGTGGATGGGGAGGACGGTTTTCGGCCCGGCGTCGGCCCGGCTGTTGCCGAGGCCGATCCCCATGGCCAGGGCGATAGTCAGCCACTGGATGGAAATTAAAGCGATCCGGATCATGGGTGCTCCTCCTGCTGGAAAAAAATGGGCGGCCGAGGTTGGCCGCCGACGACCCTATCCATGAAACCACATCTGAGGGGTCCGAGGCAAGATGTCGGTGACTTGTTGGCTTGTGGACCCCGCCTCGAGATGGTAAAGTCATCGGCATGAAGCGGTTTTTTGGGGATATCGGACGGTCTTTGAGCTTCCGGCGGTGGAGCCCGCCGGCCGACAAGGATCATGGAAAGCTGACGGCACAAGTGGGGGAAAAATTATGAGAAACTGGATGACGTGGATTCAAGCCCGGCGAACTGAGGACTCAGCACTTAAAGGAGCCCCGCGTATCCGTTCCTTTACTCATTTAAATAAAGTGATTCTGGTGATCACCTCGGCGGTGATCTTCTGGGGGTGCTATCCCAAGGCCGTCGGGCCGGTGAGCCCGAATGGGGAGCGATTAACCTGGGCCGAGATGACCCTTGCTCAGCGGAAAGCCCACATGGACGACGAGATCCTGCCTCGCGCCGCCGACCTCTTCGGGGAATGGCGTCCCGATCGGTATGCCGATGTTGACTGCGGTCTGTGTCATGGCCGGGGGGTGGAAACGGACGATTTCGGGATGCCCACCGACCATCTGCCCCGGCTCAGCGGCGATTTGCTCCTGGGGACCGAGTTTTCCAAGCACCCGGAAACCACCCGGCTGAAGCTCGACCGCCTGGTACCCATGATGGCCGAGGCCCTCGGTGTAAAATCCTTCAGCATCATCACCCGCCGGGGGTTCGGCTGCTATTCCTGTCATCTGGGCCCGGACGGCCCGATGTTCGGGAATTGACGGGGGAGCGCCGATAGAGACATCCGAAGTGTCCAAGGTTTTGGAAACCTCGGAGGTCTCTTTATTTCCCT
>CAYNGG010000382.1:0-1867 GCA_964396575.1 uncultured Desulfobacteraceae bacterium
AAAAACGAGGATCTTCATCGGGTCCCCAGCGTGAATGAGTTGTTTCAGGAATTGGATTCGTGAAAATCTATTATTCGACCCAATTCAAGAAGGATTACAAAAGAGTAAAAAAACAAGGAAAAGACCTGGCAAAACTGAAAGCCATTATCGAAAAATTGGTCAAAAAAGAAAAGATAGATCCGAAATACCGGGATCATGGACTTTCCGGCCAGTGGAAAGAACACCGCGATTGTCATATCGAGCCAGACTGGGTTTTGATATACCGGCTCTCCGAAGATGATCTGAGATTGGAACGAACAGGCTCCCATGCTGAATTGTTCAGATGACAATCAAGCCCGAAATGTAATTTCCGCACTCCATTACACTCGCCTTACGGCATCTCCGCCACCTCCCGCAACACAAACACCGCTTCCTCGACCCCGATCCGGTCGTTATCATTGACATCTCCGGACAGGGAGACCGTCACGCCATCCAGGTCCATTCCGGCGGCGATCTTCAGGGCCAGGATGGCGTCGGCCAGATCGACCGAGCCGATGCCGTCGATATTGCCCGGACCCAGGGCCGCGTCGGGCGTCAGGCCGAAATCCCGCTGGACCACCGTCCCTTCGGCAATCCCGTCAACCGTAAACCCGCCGTCGAGATACCCGTCGGCGGTGAAGGGGACCGCAAATCCGGCCTGGTAGGCGATCACCTTGGCATATCCGCCCTGGGCGTCGGCCTGGACGGGGACGTCGCCGTAAACCAGATCGGCTTGGGGCACCGGTGCCTCAGTGGTCAGATCAAAGACAAACCCCTCGACGATCACATCCGTGGGGTTGACCGGGTTATCGGTCGTAAAGGCCCGGGGACCGGCCTCGGGTCCTTCACCCGATCCGTCGTCAGCCCGGACGTGCCAATAATAGGTCGCGCCGTCGACGATCCCGTCGTCTTCGGTCAAAATGAGGTGGCTGTTGGGGTGATCATCCCGGATGACCACCGGCGTGGTCATGTCGGCGGTCTCGGAGACCGTGACGGTGTAGGTCACCGGGTCGCCGTCCGGGTCATCCGCGTCGGACCAGTCAAGCAGCAGGCTGGTGGGCGTGGTGGCCCCGTCGGCCGGATCGAGGAGGGAAAACGGATCGGGCGGGCTGTTCGGCAGGGACTTGTAAACAAAGGTCCGCTCCGGGTGGGAGATGATCTCGTCGGTGTCCATGGCGTAGAAATAGAGGGTGTACCGGCCGGGGAGATCAAAGCCCCGGTAGGTGGTCTCGTAGCGGGACAGGTCGGGATTCCATTCGAGGTTCCCGCTTTCCAGGTCCACGATCCGGCTGGTATCCTCGGAAGAGCTGGTTTCATCGAGGATCAGGTCCGGCTTCCGGATCTCGACCCAGACCCGGATCCGGGTGGGATCGGCTGTGGGATCAAGGTTGGTGGTCGCCCAGAGGCTGTTTTCCACCTGATCCGCGGCCATCACCCGGGCCGCCTTGCCGACCCCAGTGACGGTTAGAGGCTCGCCCGGATCGCCATAGCCGAGGGTCACCCGCCGGCAGAGATCGCCGTCCCCGCCGGTGTTCAGGGAGTGGCTGCCGGCGTAATCGTTGGTGCCGGGGTCTCCGTCGTCGTCGAAGTAGGGGTGCTGCCGGGCCCGGTCGAAGTAGGGGGCGGCGATGTCCGGCAGACCGCTGTCGGTGTGGTTTTCGGTCAGCTCCACGGCCCGGCCGTAGCTGGTGGACAGGGGCGTCCCCTTGCCCAGCTCGTTAAAGAGCGCGCTGACGAAAAACTCGCCGTCCCGGTACATCCCCGGCACCCGGGGCCCCCGGTAGGAGACCTCGTCTTCGGCCGATGAGGTGATGATGATCCGGCCCGGCGCCGCCACCGTGTCGATGAA
>CAYNGG010000382.1:1967-4247 GCA_964396575.1 uncultured Desulfobacteraceae bacterium
TTGATGTGATCCAGGGGGTCGGTCCAGTGGTTCCCGGTCCCGTCGCCGTCCAGGAAGTTGCGGCGGAGCAGATGCTCGTAGATCCGGGCGCCGGTCCGGGTGTGGGACTCGAGGCCCTCTTGGTCGGAGACCGACCCCACCGCCACGATGGCGTAGCCGGAGAAGTCGGCGCCGTAAACCGTCTGGGTGTCCTCGTTCATGGGCACCGGTTCCGCGTTGCCGGCCCGGTCAAAGGCGAGGGTGTAGAAGTAGAAGACCCCTTCCGTATCCGCCGGCGGGACGTACTGAAACTGGCCGTCGATGTACCCTTCCAGGTCTTCAGCCACGTGCTGGAATTCGTCGTCCATCGGGGTTTTGGCCCAGAGCTCCACCCGGACCAGACCGCTGCCGGTCACATCGGTCTCCGAAACGGCGCTCTCGCAGAACTCACCCGTGTAAACCTCATCAAAGGTGTAGGTGACTGTAAAACCTCCGGTCCGGCGCTGGGCAAATGCCGGGGCATCGGCTTCGGAGCACGGCGCGGCGGTGTCCACCGCGACCCGGGACTTCCGGTAGGGGGACCAGTTGCCCACATTGTCGACCTCCTGTACAAACAGAAAGTGATCCCCGTCGGGCAGCAGGCCGCTGGGCCGGTACCAGGTGGCGAAGGTCTCGACCGACCCGACGTCCATCTGGGGATCATTGGGGTCCTGGGGGTCGAGCTTGTAGCGGTAATTCCCAATGCCGCCCCCGCTGGACCATTGCCAGGTGGGCGGGTTTTCGTTGGTCGGCGTGGTGGATGTGACGTTTGGGGCGCCGGCGGCGGTCCGGTCAACCTCCAGGGTGGCGCTTTCCTCCGGGGACCAGTTTCCGGCGGCGTCCCGTTCTTTCACAAAAAGCGTGTATATGCCGTCGGAGAGATCCGAACTGTGGATGAACTGGACGGCCCGAAGGGTGACGGTGGTCACGGGTTTGCCGTCTTTCACCAGCCGACATTGAAAGGTCCCGTCTCCACCCCCACCGGGACTCCACTGCCAGATTGGGTTCGGGTTGTTGGTGAGTGGGGTTGAGGTCCAGACAAAGGGTGAGTTGGGACTCGTTCTGTCAATTTCGACCTGAGAGCTGCTATACAAAGACCAGTTCCCAACATCATCTTTTTCACGGACATAGAGCACATGAATCCCATCGGCAAGGCCGGTTTCCTGATGGGTTGTCGCCTCGGTTGTTTGGGCCCCGGCAAAGGTCGGGTCATCCAGCTTGACCTCATACGTGCCGTTGCCGTCGCCTCCGCCCGATACCCAGGTCCAGGTGGCGGTGGTGCCGTTTCTCAAGGCTTGGCCAGTGAGAGACACAGTAGGTGCGTTGGGCGGGATGGTATCGATTTCATAAGCACATGATACGGTGTCGGACCAATTACCTGCATCATCTCGCACGGATAGTGAAAGAAAATGGTCTTCTTGAGCTTGTCCCTGGACCAGTGGGGATTGGGGCGTGTACGTTTCGTATGTTGTTGTTCCATACCCTGTAGCGAAGTCCGTGCTGTCTATCTTAAATCGGTAGGTTCCATTTCCACCATCGGTGTCGGCGGGCTCCCAAACCCAGACGGGGGTTGGATTATTTGTCAGCTTTGGTTGGTTGTCACAGAGGATGAAACTCGGGGGGGTCGGTTTTGTTGTGTCAACGATGATTGATTTGTTATCGCTCAGTGAATCCCCCCGCAATTGGAGATCGGCATTGTTGCCGGCAAGGTCCTGTATCGTGCCGCCGCCGTCATAAAGTGAGCTTGTTGAATCATAATTTAAATAATTGCTTGTGTTTTCATTGGGGCCAATCGTGTATTCAAAAGTTAATGTGTCGGATCCATTGCCACCGGTATAACTTGCACTGCCACCCGTATTGAGCTCCAGATATGGATTTCCGGTTACAAATACCCTGTCATTGAACACAATATCGACTTTAATACTTTCATTTACCCGCCACGGCCTCGGACCCCGGCACGCCGATACACACTCACATCTAGCGCATATACCGATTCCGGTTTCCAGGGACTGAAACCCTTGACCCAATGCAACATGGACCATTTCGGGGCTCGATACCTTCACTTGCGTTGTGGCTGATAAACCGCCCTCCCCATGGCTTCGCATGATTCGTTACCTCCTCATACGCATGGTTCGGTTCCGTGCCGGTGGTTAACCTTTACACGGGTTGGATTGTCCAACTTGCTTGTACTAGCTTCGCTTGGCGCACTCAACTCTTCTTCCTTCTTTTTTGCTTCTTTAGCCTCCTTTTCCATCTCAATCA
>CAYNGG010000383.1:0-4244 GCA_964396575.1 uncultured Desulfobacteraceae bacterium
AGAGCATCGCCAAGGGGTTTTCCGCCGGCGGAGTCGATTACATCACCAAGCCTTTCTACACCGACGAGCTGGTGGCCCGAATCCGGACCCATCTCCGCCTGAAAAAATACCGGGAATACCTCGACAACCTCTCCCGGATCGACCCGCTCACCCGCCTGCTCAACCGCCGGGCCATGATCGAACGGATCGAATCCGAGCAGCGCCGATCAGCCCGGAGCCAATCCGGCTTTTCCCTTCTTCTGGCCGACATTGACTACTTCAAGCAGGTCAACGACCACTACGGTCACAATTGCGGGGACGCCGTGCTCAAGGGGGTTTCGAGCACTCTGAAGGACCGGATTCGGGGCGGGGACCAGGCGGGACGGTGGGGCGGCGAGGAGTTTCTGCTGCTCCTGCCCGATACCCGGAGCGACGGGGCGGCCGTCCTCGCCGAATCCCTCCGGTCGGCCGTGGAATCGCTCTCCTTTCAGTGCGAGGAGAGCACCCTGAACGTCACCATGACCTTTGGTGTCATGGAATGTACCGCCGGCGACGGCATTGACGACTGCATCCGAAAGGCCGACGAGGCCCTCTACCGGGGCAAGGCGGGCGGGCGGAATCGGTGCGTGGCCTATGAAGCGGAGGAGCCGGAAACCCCCCCGGATTTGTAAGGGCGTTGCCCTGAAAATAGAGACCTCCGAGGTTTCCAAAACTTTGGAAACCTCGGAGGTCTCCACCGGCCCTACATTACCTCCGCCAGGACCCGCCCCAGATCGGCCTTCTGAAACGGCTTCTGGAGAAAGCCAAACCCCTCATTGCCGTATCGGCTCTGGAGCTCGTCCACGGCATAGCCGCTGGTGAGGATGGCCGGGACCGACGGGTCGGCCAGGCGCATTGCTCGGAGCACCTCCACGCCGCTCATCCCCGGCATGCTCAAGTCGATTAAGACCGCGTCGATCCCCGCCTCGGCCCTGGCAAAGAGGTCCATGGCCTCGACGCCGTCGGCGGCACAGATCACCGTGTAGCCCAGCCGCTCGAGCATCCGGCGGGTGAGCGACCGGGCCGGGGCCTCGTCGTCCACCACCAGGATTCGGCCTTCCCCCCTACCCGTCTCCGATGCCGACAGGGGTTGACCGTCGGATCGATCCGATTCCTCGGCCACCGCCGGCAGCAGGATCGTGAAGGCGGTGCCCCGGCCCGGCACCGAATCCACTTCGATGTAGCCCTTGTGCCCCCGGACGATTCCGAGAACCGCGGCCAGGCCAAGCCCCCGCCCCTGGAATTTGGTGGAGTAAAATGGCTCGAAGATATGCTTCCGGGTCTCCTCGTCCATCCCGCAACCGCCATCGGCCACCGATATGGCCACATACCGGCCCGGCGTAAACGGCGGGTCGTAGCCCAGAAAGGCGTCGGAAAGGGTGGCGGCGAGGCATGCCTCGTCACAGGTTCGGACGGTCGCCGAGACCGTGACCGGCCCGCCGATCTCCGGGTCATAGGATTCGGCCGCGTTGACCACCAGGTTTATCAGGGTCTGCTGGATCTGGGTTTCATCGCAGGTTACCGGCGGGAGCCCCGCTTGGAGCTCGTATTGGAGGGTCACCTTGGGGGGGATCGCCGACCGGAGCAGCTCGGCAAAGGACTCGATGAGCGGTTTCATGTCGGCCGGTCCCACCACGAAATGCCCTTTGCCCGAATAGGCCAGCATCTGCCGGACCAGGCCGGTGGCCCGGTTGGCCGCCTTTTCCGCTTCCTCGAGAGCCTTATGACCGAACGCTTGCGGGAGCAGGTCGTCTTTGGCCAGCTCGATGTTCCCCTGGACCACCATCAAGATGTTGTTGAAGTCGTGGGCGATCCCGCCGGCCATGATTCCGAGGCTCTCGAGGCGCTGGACCGTCTGGACCCGGCGCTCCATCCGGAGCCGCTCAGCCTCGGCCCGCTTCCGGTCGGAGATGTCCCGAGCCAGGGAAATGAAAAATGACTGTTCCCCCAGCCGGAAGGTCTGGGCGTGGATTTCGACGGGTATCCGGCGGCCATCCTTTGCCCGGTGAAGGTGCTCAAAAGTGACGCCCCTGCCCCGGGCCAGCTCCCGGAAAACGTAGTCAAGATCGGTGTCCGCCTCGGCCGCGTCGATATCGAGATGGGACATGGACAAGAGCTCCTGGCGGGAATACCCGAGCATCCGGCAGGCCACATCATTGACCATGACGAATCGGCCGGGCAACTGTTCCGGCAGGATTTCATGGACATACAGGGCATCGGTCACCGCCTCACAAAGGCCGTGGTACCATTCCCGGCTTTCGGTCAGCTCCGTTTCGACCCGCTTCCGCTCGGTCACCTCGGCCTCCAGGGCCTCGTTGGCGGCGACCAGGCCCCTTTCCTGCCGGCGGATGGTGGCGTGGGCTTGCACCCGGGCCAGAACCTCTTCCTCCTGGAACGGCTTTTTGATGTAGTCCACGCCCCCGGCCTTGAACCCCTCAACGACGTTCTCGGTCTCGCTCAACGCGGAGAGGAAAAGGACCGGGATATTCCGGGTCTCCGGCCGGTCCTTGAGCCGTCGGCAGGTTTCGTAACCGTCCATCCCCGGCATCATGATATCCAGGAGGATCACGTCGGGCTGGCCTAACCGGGCGCTGTCGAGGCACTTGGCCCCGTTGCGGGCAACCAGCAGGGTGAGCCCGGCCTTCTCGAGATAAGTGCTCAGGATTCCCAGGTTATGGGGATCGTCATCCACGATCAGGACGGTTCCGTCGTTGGGGCCTGGCGTGCTCATGGGTCGTCTCCCATCCATTGCTCGATCCATTGACTGATGGTCTCGAGGTCGAATTCGGCCAGGCGGCGCTCCACCGCCCGGCAAAAACCAGCCGCTCCGGGGTCCGATTCCGCAAGGTTCCGGACGTACTCCGCGATTCCAGAAATATATCCCATCCGGGTCAGAGTGTAAAGGGCCTGGAGGTCTTCTTTGGAAGGCGGCGCCACCGGATCATCCCCATCGTTTTTGGGAAGCTCGGACGCCATTGGGCATTGCGGTCCCTCGATGATCCACTGGAGGTTCAGCCATCTTTCCAGGCCGGTCAGCACCGCTTCCAGGGACACCGGCTTGATCAGGTAGTCGTCGGCCCCGGCCTCGCGGACCCGCTCCCGGACCTCGGGCTCCACCTTGCCTGAAATGACCATAATGACCGGCCTCACCTCCGTTTGCTCCGCCCGGAGCCGCCGGACCAGATCGATCCCCCGGGCGTCGGGGATCATCAGATTGGTCATCACCACGTCCGGATGAAAGCGGCGGGATTGATCCAGGGCCTCGTCAAGCCCCTTTGCCTCCCGGACCGTAAAGTCCAGGGGCTCGAGCATGTCCCGGATCACTTCCCGGTTCGAGGCCGCGTCATCCACCACCAGAACCCGCCGCCGCCGTCCCCGGTATCCGGTGACCCCCCAGCCGGTCCGCTCGGTTTCCGCCGGCAACGGCTCATCATGGACCTCGGGCAGCTCGATGTCAAAGCGGAACACGCTGCCCTTGCCGACCTCGCTCTCCACGTGAACCCGACCCCCCATCAAATCCACCAGGCTCCGGGTGATGGAGAGCCCCAGCCCCGTTCCCGGCTCCTTGGTGAGCACGTTGGCGGTCTGGTAAAACGGCTCGAAGACGGACTCCCGCAGGTCTGCGGGAATCCCGCTCCCCGTGTCGGCTACCCGGAATTCGACCCGATCGCCGACCGGACGGACCGACAGGTCCACCCATCCCGATTCGGTGAACTTTACCGCGTTGGAGAGGAGATTCAACAGGGCCTGCCGGAGCCGCTTGTCATCGCAGAGAACCCGCCGCGGAATGGCCGGATGAATGGTTTGAGAGAGCTCGACCCCCTTCCGGTCGGCCCGGGGCCGGACCATCTCGACGGCCGTCGTGATCAGGCGGCCGAGGTCCGTTGATTTGCACTCGATCTCCATTTTACCCGCCTCGATCCGGGCCATGTCAAGGATGTCGTTGATGACCGTGAGGAGATGCTCGCCGCTTTGTTTCATGATGGCCACCTTTTCCGAGTGGCCCGCCGTGAGGGTCTTGTCCTTGAGCAGAATCTGGCCGTAGCCGAGGATCGCGTTCAAGGGGGTCCGCAGCTCATGGCTCATGTTGGCGATCAGCTCCGATTTGGACCGGCTGGCCGCCTCGGCCGCCCGGCGGGCCTCCTTCAAGGCCGTCATGGCTTCGACCCGGTCGGTGATGTCGGCCACGACGCCCACGGCAAACCGGATTTCGCCGGCCTTGTCCC